>CALMOP010000323.1 GCA_937871775.1 uncultured Gemmatimonadota bacterium
CGGCGCCGGGGCGTGGTGACCTCTTCCAGCGGCAACCACGGGCAGGCGGTGGCCTGGGTCGGGCGGCACTTCGGGATCGCCAGCGTGGTGGTGATGCCGGAATCGGCCCCCGAGGTCAAGGTCGAGGGGGTCCGCCGCTACGGCGGAGAAGTGGTCTTCGCGGGTGCGGTGCGTTCACCGGAGCAACAGGTCTGCGCCGAGGCGCTGAGCCGGGAACGGGGCCTGGTGTTCATTCCCCCGTTTGATCACCCCGATGTGATAGCCGGACAGGGAACGGTCGGGCTGGAGATTCTGGAACAGCTCCCCGCGGTCCGGACGGTGCTGGTGCCGGTCGGTGGCGGCGGGCTCCTGTCGGGCATCACCGCCGCCCTGGCCGATCATCCCGAGATCGAGATCGTGGGGGTGGAGCCGGTGCGCGCCGCCAAGCTCTCCCGGGCCCTGGCCGCCGGGCGCCCCGAGACGCTGCTGGAGACCGGCGGTATCGCCGACGGGCTGTTGACCAGGGCCATCGGGAACCTGCCGTGGGCGCTCATCAGCGGCCGGGTGCGCCGGGCCCTCTGCGTGTCGGATGAGGAGATCGGCCGCGCGGTGCAGTGGCTGTTTCGCCGCCAGGGCCTTCGGGTGGAGCCCTCCGGCGCAGTCACGGTGGCGGCGTGGTTGGGCGGAGCGGTGCGGGCGGCGGGGACGACCGTAGCGGTGCTCAGCGGGGGCAACGTGGATCCAGGGCTGTTCGAACGGCTGGTGACGGCATGACGCTCGCGCCGCGGATCCTGGTGGCCGACGACGATCAGGCGCTGACCCGCACTCTGTCCTGGATCCTCAAGGAGAACGGCTACGAGGTCGTGACCGTCACCGACGGGGAACACCTGCTGGAGCGGCTTCGCGCCGATGCCTACGATCTGCTGCTCCTCGACATCATGATGCCCGGAGCCGACGGGCTGCAGTTGCTGGAGCGGGTCAAGGAGGATCCCCGGATCCGGGACGTCCCGGTCCTGATGATCTCCTCCATGCCTCCCGAGGAAGCCACGGTGCGGGCCCTGGGACTCGGCGCGGCGGACTTCATTTCCAAGCCGTTCCGGGTGCGGGAGCTCCTGGCCCGGGTCAAGGCCCATCTCCGGGTGGGACTGGAGCTGAACCAGGCCAAGGCCGAAGCCCGCAACCGGACCGAAATGGTGGACATCCTCCAGGAGGTCACCGCCTCGCTCAAACCGGAGGAGATCTATCACATCCTGGTGCGCCGGGTGGCCAGGGGCCTCAAGATCTCGAAGTGCTCCCTGATCTTCTCCACCCCGGGCGAGGAGACCGCCACGGTGGTTGCCTCGTACGAGAATCCGATGCTCCGGAATCTGCGCATCGATCTCAAACGCTACCCCGAGATCCGCCGGGCTCTCGATACCCGACAGACGGTGCTGGTGGCGGACGTCGCGACCGATCCGCTCTACGCCGAGGCCCGCAGCGAGTGGGGCCAGGAGGGCCGGCTGGTGCCGACCCGCTCGGCTATCGCGATTCCGTTCGTCATGAAGGATCAGCGGGCCGGGGTGTTCTTCCTGCGGACCACCGAGGAGGACACCCCCCTCAAGAGCTCCGACATGATGTTCGCCGAGCAGGTGATCCGGGCGGCCTCCCAGGCGCTGGAGAAGGCGTACGACCTGGAGAGCGCGGTGCTGGGGCGGGAACAGATGAAGACCCTGGCCGAAACCGACCCGCTGACCGAGACCTACAACCGCCGGGCGCTGGCCGAGAAGCTGGTCCAGGAGATCGGCCGGGCCAACCGGTACGGGACTCAACTGGGTTGTCTCATGATTGACCTGGACGATTTCAAGCAGGTCAACGACGTCCACGGTCACCTGGCGGGGGACAGCGTGCTGCGCCAGCTGGGGCAGATCTTCCGGCGGGAGCAGCGGACCGTGGATATCATCGCCCGCTATGGCGGCGAGGAATTCGTGGTGCTGCTGCCGGAGACCGGGGTGGCCGGGGCCAGCATCTTCGCCGAGCGGATTCTCAAGAAGGTGAGCGGGCACGATTTCGGCGAAGGCGACAAGCCGATCCACGTGACCATCAGTGTCGGGGTGGCCTGCTATCCCGACGAGCGGGTCCAGGATGGCGAGACCCTGCTCAAGCTGGCCGACCAGAACCTCTACCAGGCCAAGCTGGACGGCCGCAACCGGTACCGCGATTGAGCAGCCGCCGCTGTCCCCGGTGCAACCGGGTCTATGCCGATCCGGCGCGCTTCTGTCCCCAGGACGGCAGCCCGCTGGTGGAGGTCTCCGGCGCGTCGCCACCGGCCCAGGAGCCGGCCCAGTCGGGCCAGACCAGCGCCGGGCTCCGCACCCTGGTGCGCCAGGCCGCCAAGCGCGGCCCCGGGATGGACCGCGCCAGTTCCCTGACCAACTCCCTGCTGGATCAGCGCTACCAGGTCGGGAGGCGCCTGGGCGAAGGCGGGATGTCCTATGTGTACCTCGCCAACGACGTCACCACCGGGGAGACGGTGGCCATCAAGGTGCTGACCCCCAAGCTCAAGGAGGATCGCAGTTCAGTGGAGCGGCTGCGCCGGGAGGCCGGCCTCGCCATGCGGCTGGAGCACTCCAACGCCTGCAAGATCCTGCGCCTGGGCGAAACCGAGGATGGCCTGATCTACCTGGTCATGCCCTACCTGCCCGGTGAACTCCTCTCCGATCGGGAGGTCCGCCAGGGGGCCCTGCCCCTGGAGCTGGGGATGCCGCTGCTCAGCCAGATGTGCCGGGGCCTGCAGCACGCCCACGACCTGCAGATCATTCACCGCGATCTCAAGCCCGAAAACGTGATGCTGGTCCCGGACGAGAATTCGCCCGGGGGAGTTCGCGCGGTGATCATGGACTTCGGGCTGGCCAAGGAACGGCGCCAGGAACCGGAAGTGGCGAAGCTGACCGCCACCGGCATCGTGCTCGGGACCCCCGAGTTCATGAGCCCGGAGCAGATCCGCGGCAAGCCGCTGGACCCCCGGAGCGACGTCTATGCGCTGGGCATCGTGGCGTTCGAGATGTTCACCGCCCAGTTGCCGTTCCAGGGCCGCAACGCCCAGGAGATGATGATCGCGAGGCTCAAAGGGAAGCCCAAGCCGCTGCGGGAGGTGAAGGACGACCTGCCACCCCGGCTGGAAACGGTGCTGGCCAAGGCGATGGCGCTCGATCCAGCGGATCGGTTCACGACCATGACGGCGTTCGCCGAGGCGCTGGAGGGCGCCGAGGAAAGCGGCGTCTTCGCCCGATTGTTCAAGAAGTAGAACGGACGGCAGGAGGTCCCTCGCATGCGACGCGGCTCCGTGTCCCCGCTGTTCCTCACCCTGTTGGGGTTTCTGGCCGGTGCGGCAGTCATGTGGAGTGCCCGCGGGCCCGGTCCGGCCCGCCCGGCGGACCCGGTGACGACCCACGGCGAATGGATCCGGCTGGCGACCGGTTCCGGCGATTCGCTCCGGGCCTACCTGGCCTATCCGGAGCGGAAGGATCCCGGCCCCGGCATCATCGTCATTCACGAGATCTTCGGACTGACGGTCTGGGAGCCCACCGTCGCCGACCGGCTGGCGGGCGCCGGCTACGTGGCGATCGTGCCCGACCTGCTGTCACCCCGATTCGGCGCCTCGCCGGCCGACCCCGACTCCGGACGCAAACTCACGGCGCTGCTGGTCCCCGACCAGGTCAATGCCGACCTCGACGTGGCATACGGGTACCTGAACGGCCTGCCGGCGGTGCGGCGTGATGCCATCGGCACCATCGGCTTCTGCTGGGGCGGCGGGCGGAGTTTCGGCTACGCCGTCGCCAATCCGAAACTGCACGCGGCGGTGGTGTGCTATGGGCCGGCGCCCGACAGCGCCGAGATGGGCCGGATCCGGGCCCCGGTGCTCGGTGTGTACGGGGAGAATGACGCCCGCATCGACGCCAGTCTCCCCGACGTGGCCCGCCAGATGGAAGTGGCCCGGGCGAGTTTCCGCCATGAGCTGTATCCCGGCACCGGGCACGGCTTTCTCAAGCCGGGGCGCGAGGGTTCGGACGGCCCGCAGGTGGAGCGGGCCTGGGAGAATATTCTGGGGTTCTATGCGGAGTCGTTCCGGTGAGGCGACGGGCGACAGGCCCAGACCTTCAGCCTTCGAGCGTCAGCCAACAGGGTCGATGGTCGATGGCCGATGGCTGACGGCCGCTGGCTGACGGATGACGAATGATCCACCACCTCGTCTGCTTCCGCTTCAAGCCCGGGACCAGCGCCGACCAGATCGCCCTGGCCGGGGCCGCGCTCGAGAGCATGCCGGCCCGGATCCCCGACATCCACTCGCTGCGCTGGGGCCTCAATCTCGCGCCCAGCACAGGAGAGTACTCCCACGTCCTGACCGTGGTCCTGGACGATATGGCCGCGGTGGAGCGCTACCTGACTCACCCGTACCACCAGGCGATCGTGACGGAACACCTGGCCCCGATCCGGGAAGCCCGCCTGGCCCTCGATATCGAGGCCTGACCGGCCTCCACCCGAAGCTCTCGCCGAGCCCATCCCATGCTGCTGCTCCTGCTGTGTGCCCTTCAGGGTGCCCCCGCTGCCGGCCCCGATTTCGCCGCCCGACACGTCCCGCTCCACCACGATATCACCGTGAGCGTGGGTGACACCGGGACCCATGTCCTGGGCGTGGTCGCTACCACCTGGCGGCTGGGGTCGGCCCAGCCGGTGGAGGTGCCGCTGGACTCCGCCTTCCGGGTGGTCCGGGTGCTCACCGATGGCGAGGGTGACACCCGGATGGGGCGGATCACCTTTGCCGTCAATCCGGGTGGCGGGGTCTATATCCCTCACCACAAGCGCGCGGGGGACACCCTGCACACCACTATCCGCTATCACGGGGCGGTGACCGACGGACTGATCATCCAGACCGACAGCAGCGGTCGGCGCATGGTGTTCGGTGACAACTGGCCCGACCGGGAGCGACACTGGCTTCCCATCCCGCTCGGTCCGGAGGACAAGGCCACGGTCGGCCTGCACCTCGAGGTGCCCGGTGACCTGGCGGTCATCGGGAATGGCGTCCTGACCCGGATCGATACCCTGGCCCGCGGGCGTCGTACCTGGCATTTCCACCTCGGCCAGCGGATTCCACCCTACGGCATCGTGTTCGGCGCCGGACCCCTGACGCTGGCCCCGCTGGCGCCCGCCGGCTGCGCGGTCAAGTGCGTGCCGCTGGCGGTCATGAGCTTCCCGGAAGACTCCGCCTGGGCGGTACAGGGACCGTTCCGCCGGGCCGGCGACATGCTCGACTTCTTCTCCCAGCTGGTGGGGCCCTTTCCGTACGACCGGCTGACCCACGTCCAGTCCAGCACCCGGTTCGGGGGCATGGAGAATCCGACCGCCATCTTCTACGACACCAGGGCCTACGCCACCCGGCGCCTGAACGAGGGAACCGTGGCTCACGAGACCGCGCACCAGTGGTTCGGTGACGCGGTCACCGAAGCGGAGTGGCATCACCTGTGGCTGTCCGAAGGCTTCGCGAGCTACTACGCCGCCCTGTGGATCGGCCACGCCGATGGGGACAGCGCCTTCCGGGCCTCCATGCAGCGTCAGGCCCTGAGTGTGTTCGATTCACCAGCAAGCGGTCGGCCGATCCTCGACTTCGCCGCCACCGACCTGATGGGGATGCTCAATACCAACAACTACGAGAAGGGCGCCTGGGTGCTGCACAGTCTGCGGGGCCTGATTGGCGACTCCGCCTATCAGCAGGGGATCCGTTCCTGGTTCACCACCTACCGCGACTCCTCGGCGCTGTCCAGCGATTTCGCCGCCATCATGGGCCGCGCTGCCGGCCAGGACCTCGGCTGGTACTTCCACCAGGCCCTGGAGCAGGCGGGCTTCCCCGAGCTCGAGGTGCGCTGGGGCCGCAGGGGCAGCCGGCTGGAGCTGACGATTCGCCAGGTGCAATCGGCGGCCTGGGGCAGCTACCGCATTCCCAACCTTGCGGTTGCTATCGATGGGCGCCGGGTGTCGGTGAATCTCGCAGGGCCCGAGACCCGACTCATCGTCCCGGGGGTGTTGCGCGACCCGGCGCGGCTGGTGGTGGACCCGGACGGGTGGTGGCTCCTCCGGACCAGGTCGGTCGAAAAGTCCGGATCATGAGGCGCCGGACGGCGGCCGCGCTGATCGGGATGCTGGTGCTGGCCTGCCGCGGCTCGCTGTCCCCGCTGTCCAACCGGCTCCAGGTGGGGAAAGAGCCCTACTTGGTCCTCGCGGGGGACGGTGAAGATCACCAGGGTGACCTGTTCGCTTCGCCGGCGGGTGGCGGCGTGATGTTCCAGGTGACCTTCACCCGGGTGGACGAACGGTTGCCCGCCCTGAGTCCCGACGGCACCATGCTGGCGTTCATCCGCTCCGTTCCCGGATCGGCAGGTGGCTCCCTGGTCGTGATGAACCTGCTCAACGGAGCGGAGCGACGGGGAGTGCTCTCCGGTCCGGCTCCCGACGCCCTGGCCTGGGCCAGAGATGGCAGCCGGGTCTTCGTGCGGTCTGATGACGTGCGCTGGACGGCGGTTCCGCCGGGGGAGATGGTGTTCGCCGGAGTATCCGTCGCCGAGCGGCCCACCGTGGATTCGCTGTTCCGAACCCTGCTCGGTGACCCTCCCATTGGGGAGGCAGTGGCGTGCGACTCCGCGGGGCTCTGCGTCAGGATGGGGGACGGAACCCAACAACCGCTCACCGCCATGGGGCGGTTCCCCAGAGCCTGGAGCGGTGACTCGATTGTGTATCAGTCAGGTGAGGAGTGGGTAGTCCGGCCGCTGGGTGGAGGCCGCGTCCGACGGCTGGCGTGGACCCGTCCGGCGGCGCAGCTGCGGGAAGTCACGGTGTTCGGGGGGCGGTAGACGGTACGGCGGTACGGCGGTACGGCGGTAGCGGCGGAAGGGGCGGTAACGTGTCGCCGTGTCGCCGTGTCGCCGTGTCGCCCCGTCGCCTTGTCGACCGACCGGCAGACCCTCCAAATTGACCGGGCCCGGCTCGGCCGATCGGAGCGAGCTGTGGGACAGGAGGAGAAGGGCACCATCGCCACCAGGTTTTCGGCCTCCCGTAAAACCCGGTCAGCACCAACCCCCGAGCCGACCATGTTGAGAGCTGTGCGTCTTCCACGGTACCACCGGGTTCCCATGTTCGCGTTGCTGGGCGCTCTGGGGGCGTGCGCCGCTGCCGCGCCGGCTCCCGCGCCGTCTGGCCCCGCCCCGGTGACCGCACCTTCTGAATCCGCCCCGGCGACCGCTACCGCGCCTGATCCATATCACCCGCAACCTCGCGACACGGTCGAGGCCGAGGTCTATCGGGGTTGGCAACAGTTCATGTTGCAATGCTCCCGGTGCCACGGGGAAGACGCGCACGGTTCGTCCTTTGGACCGAGCCTGGTGCTGGGGCTCAGGCCCGACGGCGGCGCACCCACCCGCGAAGAGTTCATGAAAGTCATGGCCGAGGGGCGTCCGGACAAAGGCATGCCAACGGCCGCGAAAATCGGAATCGATTCGACCTACTTCGAGGGCTTGTACCTGTATCTCAAGGGTCGCAGTGATGGTCGGTTCCACGGCGGGCGCCCCGCGCGTCGGGAGCCGTAGGACCGGCGGCCGTCAGCCGAAGGCGTTCATACACCTTGCAGAGGCACCGTGTAGATTCCGAGATCGCTGCCGCCCCCCCCGTCGAGGAAATAGCAGCGGGTACTTCCCGAAATGGTTCGATACCGGCCGGTGGCGTTTCGTCCCAGTTCATCATGTCCTCTGCCCGTCGCAGCTGGTGCTCCTGCCATCCTGCCACTGGATGTCCCCACCGCTCCCGCGGCGGCGTAATGCGAATCAGCATCAGCACTTGGGACACTGGAGACGGGGCGGCGCTCGGCCTAGCCATCCGGCCTTGGGCCCCTATATTGAGTCCCGACCCAGCCCAAGCCGGCGAGCAGCAGCGCCGGGTCCTTTGGACCCGACCGAACAGTTCCCAGGCCCGTGGCAGAGTGAGGCAGCAGTGGCGGAGATTGCAGAACTTATTGAACGTCTCGGTGCAGCCCTCGCCGCGCGCTACACGATTCAGCGGGAACTGGGGCAGGGGGGGATGGCGAGGGTCTTCCTCGCCCAGGACCTGAAATACGACCGCGCGGTGGCCGTGAAGGTGCTCCGCCCCGATCTGGCCGTCGAGGTGGGAGGGACCCGGTTCCTGCGAGAGATTCAGATCGCGGCTCGCCTGCATCACCCCCACATCCTGCCGCTGTACGATTCGGACCAGGTTGATGACCTCCTCTACTATGTCATGCCCTGGATCGAGGGCGAGACCCTGGCGGATCGCCTGGCCCGGGAACGCCAGCTTCCGGTCGCCGATGCGCTGCTGATCGCGCGCGAGGTGGCGGATGCCTTGAACTACGCCCACAGCCGCAACGTGATCCATCGAGACATCAAGCCGGCCAACATTCTGCTGGAGGCAGGTCACGCGCTGGTGATGGACTTCGGCATCGCCCGAGCCGTCGGCGGGGGGGAGTCCGTGACCCAGCAGATCGTCGGCACTCCGGCCTACATGAGCCCGGAACAGGTCGATGGCAGCGAGTACATCGATGGGCGGAGCGACATCTACAGCCTGGGCTGTACCCTCTTCGAAATGCTGGTGGGAGAGCGGCCGTTCAAGGGGTCGACCATCACGGGTGTGATCGCGAGCCGGTTGAGCACCCCCACCCCCTCACCGCGCGGGTTCCGCGAGCTGGTTCCCGAAGCGGTTGATGCGGCGGTCATGCAGGCGCTGGCCACCCTGCCGGCCGATCGGTTCTCCACCGCCGCCCAGTTCGCCGAGGCCCTCGGCACCTCGGCAACTGTGGCGATCGCGGTGGCGGCGGCGCAGGCCATCGTGGAGGAAGTCAACGTCCCGAAATCGGTGGCCGTGCTGCCGTTCGAGAACATGAGCACCGACCCGGAGAATGAATACTTCAGCGACGGGATCACCGACGACATCATCGCCCAGCTCTCGAAGATTAGCGAACTCAAGGTCATCTCCCGCACTTCCTCCATGCGGTGCAAGAAGACGAGCAAGACGGTTACCGCGATCGCGGAGGAGCTCGGGGTGGGGGCGATTCTCGAAGGCAGCGTCCGCCGGGCGGGGCCGCGGGTACGGATCGTGGCGCACCTGATCAATCCCCAGACTGAGCAACTGCTGTGGGGGGAGACCTTCGACCGCCAGCTGGCTGACGTATTCGAGGTGCAGACCGAAGTGGCGGAACGGATTTCGGGGGCGCTCTCAGTGGCTCTGTCCCCCGAGGAGAAGCAGCGGGTCGACCGGAAGCCGACCGGTAACCCCGACGCCTACAACCTGTACCTGCTCGGCCGCCATCACGTGAACAAGTGGTCCGAAGCCAGCGTGCAGAAAGCGATCGATTATTTCCAGCTGGCCATTGCCAAGGACCCCCGTTACGCCGTCGCCTACGCTGGCCTGGCCGACGCCTACGAGCTGCTCAGCATCGGGTTTGGCCCCAAGCCAGCGGTCGAGTGCCTGGTGGAGGCGAAGGTCATGGCGTTGAAGGCCCTGGGGCTGGACGATACCCTCGCCGAGGCGCATACCTCCCTGGCCTACGCCGTGTGGCTGGGAGACCTGGACTGGTCCGGAGCGGAGCGCGAGTTCAAGCGCGCGATCGAGCTCAACGCGAATTACGTCATGGCCCGCGAGTGGTACGCCGAGTACCTGGCGGCGCTCGGCCGACACGACGAAGCGCTCGCCGAGATCAAGAGCGCTCAGCAGCTCGACCCGCTCTCCGTCCCGGTAAACCGGGCCGCGGGATGGGTACACTATTTCAGCCGCTGCTTCGCCGAGGCGGTGGTGGAATTGCGGAAGGCGCTGGTGATGGACCCCGACTTCCTGGGCGCTCGCCTGGTGCTCTGGTGGGTGCTGGTCGCCGAGGGGGCCACCGAGGAGGCGATCGCCGATATCCGGAAGGAGGTCGAGCGCCCCGGATCCGGCAGCGTCAAGAAGCTGATGCTGGCCTATGCCTGCGCCGCGGCGGGCAGGCAGGAGGAGGCCCGGGGGATCCTCTGGGAGTTGGAAGCCAAGCTGGTGAGCGAGGACCGCCTGGCCCTGCTGTCGGCGTTCCCGCTGACGGCGCTGGGCGAAAAGGATCGGGCATTTCAGCAGCTGGAGCGGGCCTACCAGCACCGAGACCCCGGCCTGATGTTCCTGAAGGTCGCCCCCTGGCTGGATCCGCTGCGGTCGGACCCGCGGTACGGCGCGCTGGCCGAGCGGCTCGGCATTGTGTAAGCTGTCGTGGGAAGGGTACGCGTAGCGCGGTCGGATCACATTTCGGAGGCTCACCCATGACTGTTCATCCTCGTCGCTTCTTCCTCTCTCCCCGGATCGGACGTTTCGTTGGCCTCGCGGCCTGTCTGGCCCTGGCGACCGGGTTCACCGGCAGCCGCGATACGGCGCTGCTGCGCAACCCGGGTCCGGGAGTTGCGACCCCCGCTGGGAGCCCGGCGCTGATCTACATCATTCGGGCCGACGACTGGATGGGCCACGAGTGGAGTGAGGACGCGATCCGGGTCGGGCTGCTGGAATCGGATATGGAAGCCGGCGTCGACTACGAATTCAAGATGTTGAGCGCCCAGGGTGACCTGGCGACGCTGCCGAGTCTCATCGATGCCGCGATCGATGCCAAGGCGCGCATCATTGTCACCCTGCAGGACGCGACCCTGGAGGCGGCGGTGCGACGCGGTACCACTGTGCCGATCATCTTCCAGCTGCTCTCCGACCCGTTTGCCGCCGGCGCCGGAACCAGTGACTCCAACCACATGCCCAACATCACGGGGGTGTACTCACCCGGGTTCGGGGATCCGGAACAGACCAGGCGGGTCGACTTGATCCGGCGGATCCTGCCGAAGGCGACGCGTCTCGGCATTCTCTTCAGTCCCGAGGAACAGTTGTCGGTCAGCTTCAAGCAGCGGATGACCAAGGCGGCTCAGCAGGCCGGCTTGAAGGTCACTGCTGTTCCGGTGGGCAACGTGGGCGAGGTGAGCGACGCGACTCGCTCACTGTGTGGCAAGGTCGACGCGATCGAGCTCTTCGGCAACGTTGCTCATTCGGGGTTTGCGGGGCTCATCAAGGTGGCGAAGGAGTGCAAGGTGCCGGTGTTCTCGCCTTCCCCATTTGAGGTGATGCAGGGAGCCACCGCCGCGCTGTATCCGGACTTTCAGGATGGCGGAGCCATCGCGGGCAAGATGATTGCCCGGGTGCTCCGGGGCGAGAGCCCTGCGAAGATTCCGTTCTACCGGGTGCAGACTACGAAACTGGCAGTCAACCCCGGCGATGCCGGCAGCATCGGCGTGACCGTGCCCCCGGACGTCGTCAAGCAGGCCGATACGGTTGTGGGGAAAGGCGCCAAGCCGCAATGAAGATCGACGCCACCCGCGAGGGAGGCTCGGCACTGCTCAGCCTCGATGGGCGTCTGGATCGCGAATGGGCAGAACACCTGTCGGACACCCTCCAGGAACTTCTCCAGGAGGGTGTCCGAACAGTGAATATCGACTTCTCGCGGGTCACCTACGCCAGCTCCGCGGCCCCCCGGTTGCTGGCGCGGTGGCAGCAGGAGCTGACCATGCTGCGCGGTAGAGTCCAGCTCATGTCCGTGCCGCCGGCGGTGCGCGAGGTCTTCACTGCCGCGGGATGGGATTCGGGGCTCGACACGACCGGGGCTGACGGCCTGCGGTCGAGCGACCTGCGACGCTCGTCCTGGCACGCCCGGAAGGATTTCGCCGCGAGCGGGTTGTACGAACTCTCCGCCGGCAATCAAGAGGGCGCGCTGACCTGTCGTCTGCATGGCGACCCCGCCCGGCTGGGCCAGGCTCGCATGGGACCCGGGGATTGTCATGAGGTGGCCATGCCGGACGGCAGCTTCGGGTTCGGGGTGGGTGCCATCGGTCGGAGCTATGAGGAGTGCCAGGGGCGATTCGGGGAGCTGGTCGCGGTGGCGGGGTGCATCATGTACTACCCCACCGACGGTGCCCGGATGGCGGACTATCTCATCGGGGGCGGGCATGATGAGGTTGTCCCCCGCGCGGTGCTGGCGACGGGGTTGTCCTGCGAGGGTCGGTTTTCGCAGATGGTACGGTTCAGCACCCGGCCCGAGGAGGCAGCGATTCCCCTCTCCGAACTGGCGGCCACGGCGCTCGACGCCTCCGGCAGCAAGGTCGCCGGGGTGGTCATCGCCGCCGAGACCGCCGGGCTGACTGGGGCGCGGCTGCGGCGGTCGCCGGCGGACCCGGCCGCGCCGCTGCGGTTCGAGGTACCCGCCGTGCGCGACTGGCTGTTGTTCGCTCCGGAGCGGACCCACGCCATGACGACCACCGTCATCACCGGCGTCGTCGCCCGTTCGCCCTCGGGCGACATCGCCGCCCAGCTGACTTCCCTCGGTGGCATGGGCCGGCTGTTCGGGCATTTTCATGCGGCGGTGTTCTCATACCATCCGCTGCCCCAGCGCACGGTGGAGCTCCCGGTCCTGCTGCAGGGGCTCCTTGCCAACCAGCAGCTCCGGGATGTGCTGCACCTGGTGTCGGATGATCGGGGAGGTGACGGGGCGGGCGAGAGCGCGCTGGTGCGGGGCGTGGCCTGGGTTGCACCGATCACCGAGATCTGCTGAGCCGATCGTGAACCTGCTGATTGGAGCGGCGACCCTGGGGTTCCTGCTGACGCCTCTCGCGCTCGGCGTCTTCATCAGTTACCGGATCTACCACACACTCGATCTCACGGTCGACGGGTCGTTCGGGCTCGGCGCCGCCACGGTCGCCGCACTGCTCGTCATCCATGTCCCCCCGCTGGTGGCGACTGCCCTGGGAATGCTCGCAGGAGTCATGGCCGGATTCCTGACCGGGGCCATCCATACCCGGCTCCGCGTCGGCACCTCGCTGGCGGGAGTACTCACCAGTACCGCCCTCTATTCCGTGATCCTGTTCATCATGGGGAGCGGCAATCTCTCTCTCGCCTCGTCCGACACCCTGGTCACGGTCGCTGAAGGGCTCGGCCATCGGTTCGGGCTTCCGGAGAATCTTACGATCCTGGGCACCACCGTGAGAGGGGGCAGCCTCACGGAACTGGGCCTGATGGCGCTCCTGGCCAGCGCGCTGGTGCTCGGTCTGACCGTCCTGATGCGGACCGATCTGGGATTGGCCATGCGCGCCGCGGGGAACAACCCCCAGATGGCCAATGCGGTCGCTGTCGATGTCAATTACATGATCGTGCTCGGCCTCGGCCTCTCGAATGGCCTCACCGCACTCGCGGGGGCCCTGTTTGCGCAATCCCAGGGGTATGCCAGCATCCAGATGGGTATCGGGATGGTCGTGACGGGCCTGGCAACCCTCATGATCGGGGAGGCACTGCTCGGGAAGCGCCCCTTGGGGCGCTGGATCTGCGCCGGGATGGCGGGGGCCGTGGTCTTCCGGCTCCTCGTCGCGGGTGCGATCAGGGCCGGGCT
Organism: uncultured Gemmatimonadota bacterium; assembly: GCA_937871775.1. Classification (GTDB taxonomy): domain Bacteria; phylum Gemmatimonadota; class Gemmatimonadetes; order Gemmatimonadales; family GWC2-71-9; genus JADJOM01. Next base: position 13,463 of record CALMOP010000323.1, read on the forward strand.
GCACCCCAATGCACTCAAGCTGGTCACTGCGCTCATGGTCCTCACGGTACTGGTGGTCCCTCACCTGGTGCGTGGAGCCCGCGGTGGGCGCCAGCCCGAGGGCGGGTAGCGCCATGGCGGCCATCGCCCTCAAGCTGGAGGCCCTGACGCTGGTGTTCCACGCGGGCACGCCGAACGAGGTCCGCGCCCTGGACGGCGTCGATCTGGAGCTGCCGCGGGGGACCTTCGCCGTGGTGCTTGGCGCCAATGGCTCCGGCAAATCCAGCCTGCTCGATGCCATCGCCGGCAGGCTGAAGCATGTCACCGGCAGGATTTTCCTGGATGGCCGCGAGGTGACTCACCGGCCCGAATGGCGGCGCGCGCACCTGATCGGCAGGGTGTTCCAAAGTCCCTTCTCGGGCACTTCGGCCGACCTGAGCATTGCGGAAAACCTGGCGCTTGCGGCTCGCCGCGGCGGCCAACGGGGATTGCGGTTGTCGCTGAGCCCCGACCGACGGCAGGCCATCCGGGAGAAGGTGGCTTCGCTCGGTATGGGACTGGAGGATCGGCTGGACACGCCCATCGGGTGGCTCTCCGGTGGTCAGCGCCAGGCCCTGACGGTTCTGATGGCGACGATCGTGCGTCCGAGCCTGCTGCTGCTCGATGAACACACTGCCGCCCTCGATCCGCGCAGCGCGGAGGTGGTGATCAAGCTGACACGGGAAATCATCACTGCCGGCGGGCTCACGACACTCATGGTCACCCACTCCATGGCGCAGGCGGTGCAGCTCGGCGATCGGGTGCTGGTGATGCACCGGGGACGGCTGGTGTACGACATTCCCGAGGCCAGAGGGCAGCGGCTGGACCAGGAAGACCCGCTCGGGCTCTTTGACCAGCT
>CALMOP010000324.1 GCA_937871775.1 uncultured Gemmatimonadota bacterium
GCTCCTCCTCCCCCAGCGCACCCAGGCGCGACGCGAGGCCGCGAAGGGCGGGCTCGATCCGGAGCAGTTCCTGGCGATGCTGACCGGGACGCTGTTCGACCTTCCCCTGGTGCGAAATTATGGCGCCCGGATCGCCCGGACCGAGTTCACCCCGGCCGGATTCTCGATTCCGCTCGCCCGCAAGGACTTCACTCTGATCCGGGCGGCCAGCGAGGAGTTCGAGGCTCCGCTCCCGATCGCCGAGCTGGTGGGCGACCGGCTGGAGGAGGCGGCCCGCCGAGGCCGGCGCCACTACGACCTCGCCGGGCTGGCCTCGGTGGTCCGGGAGGAAGCGGGGCTGCCCGAACGGAGGGAATCGGCTCCCTGATCCGGTCGCCCGGCCCATCGCCGCGGTCTTGTGCACTGCGGGAGGGAGGGGTAGCCTCACCCCATGCGGATCGCTGTCTTTTCCGAGGTCTACTGGCCGATGATCAGCGGCGTGGGCGTCACGCTGGATCGGCTGGTCCGGGGACTGACCGAACGAGGCCATGCGGTCCGGGTGTACACTGCCTCCTACCCGCTGCCCCCAGGCGCCACCGATCCGCCCGAGGTGCATCGCTCACCCAGCATCCCGCTGTTCCTCTATCCCGACGTCCAGTGGGCCTTTCCCCGGCAGCGGGAAATCGTGGCCGACCTGCGACGATTCCGCCCCAACCTGATCCACGTGGCCACCGAGTTCGCACTCGGGCTGGCCGGGATCAAGGCTGCCGGCCAGCTCGGGGTCCCGGTCATCGCCTCGGCCCACACCGACTACCAGAAGTACGCCGCCCGCTACGGGGTCGCCTGGGTGCTCCAGATGGGCTGGATCTACCTGCGATGGTTCTACGGCCATGCCGATCGGGTGCTGGCCCCGTCCCGGATCTACGGCCGGTTCCTCAACACCCAGGGCATCCTCCACACCGGGCTGTGGACCCGAGGTGTCGATCCCGCCGAGTTCCATCCGCGCTTCCGGAGCGAGGCCTGGCGGTCCCGGTTCGGGGTGGGACCGGAGGACCTGCTGGTCACCTATGTCGGACGGCTGGCGCGGGAAAAGGACTTGGGGCGGCTGCTGGCGGCGTGGCGGGATCTGGGATCCCGCCGGGGCCGGGCCCAACTGGTGCTGGTGGGACGGGGACCGCTGGAGGATGAGCTGCGCCGGCGGGCGGTGCCCGGGGTCCACCTGGCCGGGCTGGTCACCGGCCTGACGCTGTCCCAGGCCTATGCCAGCGCCGATCTGTTCGTCTTTCCGTCGGCGACGGAGACCTTCGGTAACTCGCTGCTCGAGGCCATGGCATCGGGGCTGCCGTCGCTCGCGGTGCATGCCGGCGGGGTGCCGGAGTTCGCCGAACACGGCCGCAATGCCTGGCTGGTCCGGCCGCATGATACCGCGATGCTGGGTGCGGGCCTGGTCCGGCTGTTGGAGGACCCGGGTCTCCGCGGCCGCCTGGCGGCGGGGGCGCAGGCCACGGCACGGGCCCGCCGCTGGGACGCCATCCATGAGGCGTTGCTGGACGACTACCGCCTCGCCGTGGCCGGTCGGGCTCGGCACCAGGCGGCGTGATCGGGACTACCGCAGTCGCAAGGCCAGGTAGGTCAGTCCCGCCATGCCGGCCGCCATGGGAATGGTGAGTAGCCAGGCCCACACGATCTTCCCCGCCACTCCCCACCGCACCGCCGAGATCCGCTGACTGGCCCCCACCCCGACGATGGCGCCGGTGATGGTGTGGGTGGTGCTGACGGGGATGCCCAGCCGCGACGCCATCAGCAGGGTGATCCCGCCGGCCGTCTCGGCGCAGAACCCGCCGAAGGGTCTGAGCCGGGTGATCCGGGCGCCCATGGTCTTCACGATCCGCCACCCGCCCGTCGCGGTACCCAGCGAGATCGCGGTGTAGGCGATGAACTCGACCCAGAACGGCACCCTGTCGGCGTTGGGAAGGTAGAGCAGGCTCATCCAGCCGGTCTGGTGCTGGAACAGTCCCTGGGACGAGACCAGCAGGCCGACGATGATGCCCATCGTCTTCTGGGCGTCGTTGGCGCCGTGACCGATGGAGTACAACGCCGCCGAGGCCAGCTGCAGCCGTCGGAACGCCCGGTCCACCGGGCCGGGGTGGGCCCGGCGCAGCAGCCAGGAGAGCGCCACCGTCAGCCCCAGGGCGATGGTCAGGCCGAGGATGGGAGAGAGAAGGATGAACACGATCGGCTTGACCCAGCCGGATCCGATCAGCGCGGAGGCGCCGGCCTTGGCGACGGCCGCGCCGCCCAGCCCGCCCATCAAGGCGTGGGACGAGGAGCTGGGGAGCCCGAAGAACCAGGTGATCAGGTTCCAGATGATCGCGCCGACCAGCGCCGCCAGGATCACGTGGGGATCGAGGACCGCCGGATCCACCAGTCCCTTGCCGATGGTCTTGGCGACGGCGGTCCCCACCAGGAACGCGGCCACGAAGTTGAAGCAGGCCGCCCACACCACCGCCGCCGCGGGCGACAGCACCCGGGTGGCGACGATGGTCGCGATGGAGTTGGCGCTGTCGTGGAACCCGTTGATGAAATCGAAGGCGAGCGCGATCAGGAGGATCGCGATGATGTAGCTGACGGCGGGATCCATGGCTCAGCCGTGCTTGATCGAGATCGATTCCAGAACGTTCGCCGCGTCTTCACAGCAGTCCAGCGTCTTCTCCAGGTTGTCGTACACTTCCTTCCACTTGATCACCTGCAACGGGTCGGGTGAGCCCTCGAACACCCGCCCCAGCCACTCGTGATACAGGCTGTCCCCCTCCTCCTCCAGCCGCTTGACCGCGATGCACGCCGGCAGCACCGCCCCGTTGTTCTTGTTCAGGCCCTGAACCGCCGTCACCACCTGCTCGCAGGCCCGCTTGATCACGTTGGCCAGCATGATCGCGCCGGCCGGCGACTCCCCGATGTGAAAGATCTGGGACCGCCGCGCCAGGCCGTCGATCAGGTCCACCACGTCGTCCAGTCCGCTGGCCAGCTCGTGAATGTCCTCCCGGTCCAGCGGGGTGATGAAGGAGCGGTCCAGTCGGGTGATGACCTCGTGGGTGATCTGGTCGCACTCATGTTCCAGCCGCTTGATGGACTCGGCCAGGAAGTTGCGGCGCTCGGCCGGGGCCTTCAACAGCTCCTCCAGCAGCCCCGCTGCCTCGACGCTGCGCTCCGCGACCGCGATGAACAGGTCGAAGAAGTGCTCGTCCCGGGGAAGAAGACGCACGTACCGCTCCTGGCATGAAGGTCACGGCGATGGTTCAGAAGAGTGGCTGAATGTAACGGCGGAACGAGGGAGGGCAAAGGGAGATTCCCCTCGGCGGCTCGGCCGGGAACCGGCTTACGGCGTCGTGGTCTCGTCGAGCAGCAGCGCCTGCAGCGCCGTCGGGGTCTCGAACCAGTAGTCGGGGGACCCGGACTCCAGCGTCGAGCGCGGGAACGGCCCCCACAGCGCCGCCCCGGTCCGCACCCCAGCGGCCCGGCCGCTGTGAAGATCGTGAATGCTGTCGCCCACGAACAGCGCGGTCGCCGGCTCCACCGCCAGCGCCTGGAGCGCGTGATCCACCGGTTGCCGGTGCGGCTTGGGATGGATCACGTCGTCGGCACAGACCAGCACCGAAAACCACTCCTCGATCCGGGCCAGCGCCAGGCCCCGCCGGGTCCCCTCGCGAGTCTTGCTGGTGACCACGCCCAGCCGGTATCCGGCGCCGCCCAGCCGGCGAACCAGTTCCGCCACTCCGGGGAACACGGTCACCATGCGGTCGTGGTGCTCCAGGTTGTAGCTCCGGTAGGTGGCCACCAGCGCCGCGAGTTCCTCGGGGCTCCGGGCCCACGGGCCCAGCTGCACCTTGAGCGGGGTCCCCACGCCCCGGAGCCATTCGGCGTCCGCGACCGGCGGGTGGCCGTGCGCGGCGAGGGTGTGATGATAGCTCGCCAGGATCAGCGCGATCGAGTCGATCAGGGTCCCATCGAGGTCGAACAGCACGGTACCAATCGTCATGTGGGGAAATTAGTGACCCACACAATTCCCGTGAGCCGGGGCGTGGGGGTCCCCAGCCGGCCCGGCCGTCCGGCCAGGCGGTGGAGCGCCGCCAGCAGCCGCAAGTCCGGCAGGGCCAGGCAATCTCCAATGAGCAGCCCCTCGCCGGCGGTGAGCCCTCCGGCCAGCCGCTCGAGCAGCCGCTCGATCTCGCCCAGGCTGGCGCGATCCCGGCGGTGCGCCGCGTCCCGGCTCAGTCGCGCCAGCCGGGACACCAGTCGGCGACGTTCCTGCCGCGGCGCCACCGGGGACCACAGTTCGGAACGCGCCTCGCGGAGCCGCCGCCGGACCAGCGGCGCGAGCTGCCGCTGCCCTTGCTGCCGCTCCTGGCTGGTCGCTGGGCGCCCGCCTGACTGTGCCAGCCGCATGAGTCGCGGAAGCAGCACCGCCGGATCCTCGACGACTGCTCCATCCGCTCCCAGCCACAACAGCGCGGCCGGGCCGGCGGTGGATCCCGGGCCGCGATCCAGTACCAGCCCGAAGAGCCAGCCCTCGGGCTCGCCCGCCACCACGGTGAATCCCGGGGAGCCTCGCCCGGGCAACTCCCCCAGCCGGGTCCGCCAGCGGAACAACCATGGGTGCGACTGTTCCAGCCCGGCTCGCCGACCCAGCGCCCGCTTGGCCGCCAGGACCTCGACCTGGTTGAGCCGCTGCTCCAGCTCCGGCGCCGGTTCCAGCCGCACGATCTCCACTTCGGCCGCCACGCTGCCCAGCCTCGCGACCCGGCCCACCCGCTGGTCCAGTCGCACGCTGGTCCACGGCAGGTCGTAGTGCACGATCCGTCCAGCCCGCTGCAGATCCAGCCCTTCCGCCGCCACGTCGGTGGCCAGCAGCAGCCGCGGCGCCGGGCCGGCCGGCCCCGGTGCAAAGGCGCCCAGCACCAGTTCCCGCCGCATGGGGCAGGGGCCGATGCCCGCGGCCGCCCCGGTGACCCAGGCGGGTCGGTGGTCGGCGAGGTGCACCCGAAGCCAGGCCAGGGTGTCCCGACTCCCAGTGAACACCACCGTCGTCGCTCCCTGGGCCAGGAGTTCCCGAAGCCGGGTGGTCTTGAGGTCCGGTGCCGGCAACGCCGCTGCCCGGGACACCAGCTGTTCCAGCAGCGGGCGATCCTCCAGGGCCAGTTCGGGATGCGCGAGTGAAGTGGGCAGCAGTTCCCACCACGCCAGCTGTTCCGGATCCGGCCCGGTGAAGACCCGGATGTCGGCCCGGCTCGGCGCCCGTCCAGTGGCCCGGGCCTGCTGGGCGTGATCCAGCAGCCGGACGTAGCGGCGGAGCGCCCCGCCCAACGCCGCCGGACTCGATCCCATGGCCCGCCACAGGACTCCGCGAATCAGCCGGGCGACGCCGAAGTCGGTGGATAGCACCAGCCGGTCGAGCTGGTGCAGCAGGTCGCGCTCCGGCTCCGTCAACTCGACCACCACCCGACGCTCCCGGGTCGGGGGGCCGGCCTGGCCCCGATCCCGGATCAGCACCAGTTGCCCCAGGCCCGCTGGGGCCGTGCCGGCGCGGAGCGCGGCCGTCAGGCTCACGCAGCCCTGGCCGGCGAGGGTGTCGTCGGTAACGGTCAGCAGCAGCTGGTGCCCCAGGTCCTCCAGCCGGTTCACCACCGGCGTGGCCGTGAGCAGCAGCGCCCGGCGTCCCACCAGCCAGCGAGCCAGATGGCCGTAGCGGGCGATCTCGGGCGAGCGGAAGTGATGGCTCTCGTCGATGATCGCGGTGCGGCAGCGAGTCGCGGGGACCCGTCCCCGGCTCAACGCCTGATGGGAGACGAACTCGATCGCGACGCCCAGCCGCCGGGCCGTTCCGGTCCACTGGGCCCGGAGCGCCGCCGGCGCGACCACCGCGACCGGAGCCGGACCCCGCACCCCCTGAGCGATGGCCAGGGCGACGTAGGTCTTGCCGCTGCCCAGCGGATCCGCCAGCAGGGCGCCGCCGTGGTGCTCGAGTGCCCACAGCGTCCGCCGGAAGCTGGCGACCTGCTCTGGGCGGAGCCACGGCGGCGGCAGCGCATCCTGTTCCGGCGGGATGAGTGACCCGGCGAGCGCCGCGATGACTTCCGCCGGCCCGCCCGCCGGTCCCGGGTCCAGCGTGGCGGCCAGAGGCTCAGCGACCTCGACCAGCGACTCGGCCACGATCCGTGGCGCCTCCGCCACCCAGCGCGACCAGCGCCGCGCGCGCCGGGGCCGGGAGCCGCATACGCTCGGCGACGAGGCCATCGATCTCCTCCTGTACGGGTTCTCCCGCGATACCCCTGCGTCCCAGTTGAATCAGCACCGGGTCCCGGAGCACGCCGTGAGGCAACGGTAGGGCGGCCACCACCCGGGCGTTGAACCGCGCGAAGCCGCCCGCCGCGGGGTCGGCGGTTGCCCGGGCGGCCGCCCGGAGCCAGGTGCTGTTGAGCCAGGCCGCCAGCGCCAGCGCCAGGGCCGGATCCGGCAACGCCACGACATAGCAGGTATTGAGGGGAACCCGGGCCGCGTCCGAGGCGGTGATCAGCGGGACTGCGGTGAGCCGTCTTCCCAGGTCGGCCCAGATCACCCGGCAGGGGGCCACCGCACCGGCTACCCGGAACAGGGTCCACAGCGGTCCCTCGCGATAGTCGACCCGGGCCCGGAGGACCGCCTCATGCTCCCGGACGTAGCGGGCCGCCTCTGGCGGCAGCCTGGGATAGGGCCGTCCCGCGGGATCACAGGGGAAGAACAGCCGGACCCCCTGGCCGACCTGGAACGGACTCACATCACGGCCCCGGATGGCGCGCCGGATCAGGGCCGGTTCCAGCTGCGCCGGCGGCTCCAGGAACACCGCGTTGGCGCCGGTCTTCACTCCCAGTCGGGGACTGAACTGCTGCCCCAGGGTCGGATGGTCCGCGGTGAGCAGCGCCAGCGCTGCGCGGACCGGGTCGGGCCACAGCAGCCAGGGCACCCCGCCGGTGAACTGGGTCTGGGGTCCGGCGTCGCCGCTCCGGGTCGAGTCGAGCGAGAGGGCCACCCGCTGGTCCGGCCGGGGTCGGGCTCGGGCGGCGACCAGCGCGGCCGGGTAGGTGGTGGCCTCGAAGCGGGCGGTCGCGTCGCCGGCCAGGTCCGCCACGTGATGCAGGGTGAAATCTCCAGCCAGCGCTGAGCGGAAGCGGCGGGCATAGTCCGCCGTCGCGACCTTGGCCGGCAGCAGCAGCGCCAGGACGCCTTTCGGCGCCAGCAGTTCGGCACTCCGCTCGGCAAAGGCCAACGCCAGGTCCGGCTGGTGCCGGAATCCCCGGCCGGCGGTGCGCCACCATCGGTATCGCTCGCCCAGCATCGCCCGATAGTGCGCCGGCAACTGCTCGGCCCGGACCCATGGTGGATTCCCCACGACCAGGTCGAATCCGCCGCGTGCCATCACGTCGCCGAACTGCCCCTCGAAGGAGAACCACGGCAGCTCACCCTCACGCTGGAGCCGCCGCCCCAGGCCACGGAGCTGCGCCTGGCGCCGCCGGAGCAGGGTGAGCCTGGAGCGGAGCCGCCGATCCAGCCCGCGCCGGGTCTCGAACAGGGTCGGGGCCCGGGCTGACTCGAGGCACTCCGTCAGCTGCAGTTCCAGCGTGGTGGCCGCCTCCCCGAGGCACTCGGTCAGCGCCCGGCACTCGCACCGGCGCAGCTGGCGGAACAGCTCCGTCTTGCGGGGACCGGTGGCGCCCACGAAGGCCTGGCGGCAGCGACCCAGTTCCGATCCGCTCCGGACGGCCCGGGCACCGAGCGCCCCCAGCAGCCAGGCCGGGTCGTGGAGGCTGTCTCCCTGTCGGATGACCCCATCGAGGTTGGGGAGCGGGGAAACTGACTCGGGGTCGGTCGCGATCTCGTCGACGACTACCCGCAGCCACAGCCGGAGCTCTGCCAGTCGCACCGCCATCGGATTGAGGTCGACCCCGAACAGGTTGCGCTCGAGGATCCGGCGCCGGAGCAGGGCTGGCGGGGCCTCGCCCGCCCGCAGCGCCGCCAGCCGGTCCAGCGCGCCCAGCAGGAAGGCGCCGCTCCCCACCGCCGGATCGAGGATCGTGACCGTGCTGAGCAGGGCCAGCACCGGCCCATCGGGGCGACTGAGCCGGGCGGCCGCCTCGGGGCGGGGCAGGTCAAGGCGCTCCGCGACCAGGGCCGTCAACCCGGCCTCGACCAGCCGCGGCACCAGGGCGGCGGGAGTGTAGAACGCGCCGGTCTCCCGCCGGTCCGCCGGCGCCATCAGACCCTCGAACACCCGGCCCAGCATGTCGGGGGCGATCTGGCCGGCAGCCAGCCGCTCGTCGACGGTAAAGTGGAACCGCTCGAACAGGTGGTCGAATGCCTCCCGCCAGGTGGCGTTCGGTACCGTGCCCTGCCAATGCCGCTCCAGCGGGTGCGGCTCGAACAGGCCGCCATTCAGGAACGGAATCCGTCCGAACGCACTGGCTCGGCCCCGTTCCGCTGCCGGCCGATTCAGGGTGCCGAAGAACAGAGGGCGGAACAGGTCCCGGTGCAGCGGGCGGCGCCGGGCCAGCCGGTCATCGAGCCGGCGCCGCAGGAAGTCTGCTTCCCCGTTCAGCCAGCCCTTGGCCTGCACGAAGTAGAGGAACAGCACCCGGGTGAGTTGCAGCAGCGCCAGTGCCCGCCGGTCCGCCTCGCGGGGCGGCAAGGTGAGCTGCACCGCCATCTGGTCGAGGATGTCGCGGAAGGCCAGGAAGAACCGCCGGCCCGCATCTGCCCCCCCGAGGATTTCGGCGGCGCGGAGCGCGAACTCCAGCCCGGTGACCCGGTTCAACCCCCGCAGTCGGTGCAGCCGCTCCAGCGCCGTGGAGGAGGGGGCGTCGAGATCGAACCGGGCCTCGACCGGCTCACCGACCGCAATCGTGATTCCCAGCCGCCGAGCCTGGGGGTCGAGCGCCAGCACGCCGGCCAGCCGCCCTTCCGCCGCCAGTCGGATCGCCAGCCGGCGCCCGTCGGATCCCGCATCGCGGCACTCCAGCGCCAGCCAGGCGAAGCCGCCATGGTTCCCCACCGACCCCGCGCGGGCCGTTTCGGGGGCCACCACCCGGGGATCGAGTTCCTGCCACTCGGCGTAGTGCCCCAGGTGGTGGAGCAGACGGCAGAGATCCGGAAGGGTTCTCAACTCGGACAGCAAGCAGGCCGGTTCCATGGTCCCCTCGGTAGACGGGGGTCCATGATAGGCCGTACAGTGATGTACCTTGGTAGCGATCCCGCGCCTTCATGGCGCCGAATAACCCGCGCCTGACGCGGCACTGGTCCAAGGAGGCGAGGAGTGAATCGGTGGGTTCTGCTGCTCCTGCTGCTGGCCTGGCCCGGTCTGAGTTCCGCGCAGGATGCCGGCCGCTTCGTGGTGACCCGGGAAAACGACACGGTCGCGGTGGAAGAGTACGCCCGCGACAGCGCCGGGCTGCGGGGTACCCTGGTGCGAGTGACCGGCACCGACACTCGGGAGCGCCTGCGCTACCACGCGACCGTGCTGCCCGACCAGAGTGCCCCGCTGCTCGAAGTCTCGGCGTGGCGGGCCGCGGATCCCGAGGGCATGCCGGCGCGGCAGACCGCCCGCGTGGTGTTCAAGGAAGACAGCGTCGCGGTGGACGACGTGTCCCGTTGGGGTGGCGTCCTCACCAGGATCCTGCCCACCACCCGGGCCGCCATCCCCTATCTCAACTTGTCCACCGCCTGGCTGGAACTGGCCACCCGTCGTACCGCCGGCGACCGGGCCGGGTCCGAGTCGGTACCGTTCTTCAACCTGGGCGGGGGCCAGACTATTGAGGGCCGGGTCTGGAGACTGGGGGCGGATTCCACGGCCATCCGGATCGGGACGGTGGAATTCCAGTTCCAGGTCGATTCCGTCGGCCGCATTCTCGGAGGTCGGGTTCCGGCACAACGGCTGCTGATCTCACGGTCCCCGGGATAGCACCAGCCACGACGTCGATTCCGTCCCCCCAGCAGTTACCCAACCTGCCACCGGCCGCTGTCTCGTGACCCGGGTTCTCGCCGCCGGCCTGCTGGTGGGTAGCCTGCTGCTGCTGGTCTGCGCCGCGCTGCACCCCGTGCTGCCGCTCACCGGCCCGGCGGACCTGGCTCTGATCGCCGCCATGCCGCACTGGCGACTGATCCACCTCGGCCTGCTCTATGGGACCTGGCTCATCATCGCCGGGGTCTGGGCCCGCTGGCTCAGCGCCTCCGAGGCGGAACGGGCCGGACTGGGAGTCGGGTTCGTGGTGCTGGGGTTGGGCCAGGCGCTGAACGGGGTGAACATCGCCTACATGACCGCGGCCGGGACCGAGTTCGCGGCCTGGTTCCAGCAGGGTCGGGCCGTGGCGCTGCTGTACCAGGCTACCCACGCCGCCGCGGTCGCGGCGGGACGGCTGGGTGGCTTCCTGGTGGCGATCGCGGCCGCGGTGATCGTGGCGACCACCGCACCAACGGCTGTCGAATCGCGCTGGCGGGTGGGGCTGGCCTGGCTCGCGGCCGGAGCGGGCCTGGCGGGCAACCTGTTCGCCCCGCCGGGACATCCCCTGATGCTGGCCTCCATCGGAGTGCTTGCAATCTGGCAGGTGACCGTTGCGGTCCCGCTGGTTTGGAGGAGGTGAGCGGGATGGGAGGGATTCACGATTGGCGATTGAGGATTTGAGGATTTGAGCGGTATTGAAAGATCGCGGATTGGAGGATAACCCGATCCCTCAATCGTCAATTCTCAATCCCTACCGGTGCTTGACCAGGGCGGCCAGCTCACCCTCGATCTGCTCCAGCTGCTTCTCGATGTCGTGCTGGTCGAGGGCGCTGTCCGGGGCCGGCACCCCGCTCTGGGTGAACAGGGTGGCGACGAGGGCGTCGGTGTACCCGGCTACTGCCACCGCGATCCCCTTGTCGAGAGTGGTACTCAGGCGGAGAATAATGGCCATGGCCTGCCGGGGCCGGAGACCGGTCAGGACCGGCCCTACCCGGCGGATCAGCAGTTCGCGCAGGTACTGCAGCTCCTCCACCACCTCGCCGGCGGCGAGGCCCCGCGCGGCACTGAACCGGCCATAGTGCTCACAGGCGTGATGCCAGACTTCGCGCACCATCCGGCGCAGCGGGCCCACGCTCTCGACCACGAGATCGTAGAGCAGTTGCAGTTCGCGCTCGACCGTGGGGCGGGGCATGGGTGTGGCGGAGGACACTCGGGCCATCAGCCAGTCCGCCCATTCGGCAATCAACACCTCGCGATGCTCGGCCATCAGTCGGCCCACGGTCAGCAGCGTCGGGTGTGATGCGCGCAAGGCAGCTCCGGGTTTGGGGGGGAACGCCGTGAATCTAAACCGAGAACGCCGATGCGGTCAAAAGAGCTGATCCATCCACCCCGGCTCCACGCTGGCAGCCGGGTCGCGATCATCGCGCCGGCGGGACCGCTCAGCGAGCGGGACGACTTGAGCCGGGCCGCCGAGTTGTGCCGCGCGCTCGAATGGGAGCCGGTCCCCGGCCGCCACGCACTGCAGCGGCACGGCTACCTCGCGGGCACCGACACGGAGCGGCTCGCGGACCTCAATCGTGCCCTGACCGATCCCACCATTGACGGGGTCTGGTGTCTGCGAGGCGGCTATGGCGTCACCCGGATTCTCGACGGGGTGGACTTCGCGGGGTTCACCCGGCGCCCCCGAGCCGTGATCGGATTCTCCGACCTGACGGCGCTGCTGCTGGCGCTGCACCGCGCCGCCGGCGTGGTTGCCTTCCACGGTCCCATGAGCCGGGCCCCCCTCACCGGCTTCAGTCGCGAGCACCTGCTCCGGGTCGTGGCCCGGGCCGAACCCGCCGGTCGCCTCGGGGCGGTGCCGGCCCCGGCCGGCGTGCTGCTCCCCAGGAGCCCCCGGATCGTGACCATCACGCCGGGGGTGGTTGAGGGTCCGCTCCTGGGCGGCAATCTCTCGCTGCTCATGGCCCTGGCCGGGACCCGCCACTTCCCCGACCTGACCGGAGCTATCCTGTTCCTCGAGGAGGTGGGCGAGGACCTCTACCGGGTCGACCGGATGCTGGCCCATCTCAGGATGCTGGGCCTGCTGCAACAGCTTGCCGGGGTCGCGATTGGCCAGTTCACCGACATGAAGCGCGCGACCACCGAGGGCGCGCTCGCCTTCGACGAGGTATTGCTGACCTTCTTCGGTCCGGTGGGGATCCCGGTGGCCATGGGGTTCCCCATCGGCCACGTGGATGAACAGTGGACCCTGCCGCTCGGGGTCCGGGCCCGGCTTGATGCCGGCCGCGGCACCCTGGAGCTGCTCGAGCCCGCGGTCACCTGATGGCCACCCCCAGCCTCACCCGGCATCACCTCGCCGGGGTGCTCGGCCCGCTCCTGATCGACCTGCGCACCAGCGACCGCGGCCGGGCCCGGCCCGCCGTGATCCTGGTGCATGGGTTCAAGGGCTTCAAGGACTGGGGCATGTTCCCCGGCGTGGCGGACCGGATCGCCCGGGCGGGGTTCACCACGCTGAGCTTCAATCTGAGCGGCAGCGGCGTGGATGGTGCGGGCCACTTCGCCTGGCCCGAGCGTTTCGGGCACAACACTTTCTCGGCAGAGCTTGAGGACCTGAGGCGAGTCCTCAATGCGCTCGCCTCCGGAGAACTGGGCCTGGCCCCAACCACCCGCTTCGGACTGGTGGGACACTCCCGCGGGGGCGGGATCGCCATCCTCGCCGCGGCCGGCGATCCCCGAGTGGCCACCCTGGTGACCTGGGCCGCGATCGCCGGTGTGGACCGTTGGCCAGATCAGCACCAGGCCTGGCGCGAGCGAGGCCGGCTGGACGTGGTGAACGCCCGGACCGGAGAGGTGTTGCCCCTCTACCCTGATGTGCTGGACGACATCGAGACCAACCGGGAGGCTCTCGACATCCCGGCCGCGGCGGGCCGGCTCAGCATCCCCTGGATGCTGGTCCACGGTGACGCCGACGTCAGCGTGCCGCCCGAGGAGGCCCGGCTGCTGGTTCGGGCTGCCGGTGCGCATCCACCCCGGGTGATATTCATGAAGGGGAGCGGTCACACCTTCGGCGCCACCCATCCGCTCGCAGCCGAGCCGGCGGACCTGGTTGTGGTGGTCGACGAAACCGTGAAGTGGCTGGGCCGCTATCTCTGAGCCAACCCGCCCAAGCTGCTGGTCGAACCGGTCGGCTCCGCGGACGCTATATTTTATCCATGCCAATTTACGAATATCACTGTGCCGGCTGCGGCACCGACTTCGAGCGGCTGGTCCGGGGTGACACCCGGGTCTGCTGTCCATCCTGCGATGGCGCCCGGGTCGAGCGCCGCATGTCGGTGACCGCGCCCCCCGTCAGTAGCGCGCGGGCCCGGCCGACCCTCTCCAATCTGGGTCCCCCGAAGGGCGGCTGCGGTGGGGGCGGTTGCGGCTGTCATTGACCACCCACCAGGCTCGGCTTCGGAACGCCCTGTACCGGTACCGGCCACTCGCCGGGTCCGGGGCAGCCGAGACGGTCTGGGCCGCCGTCGCGGTGTTGCTCGCGCCCGACCCGGATGCGGTGCTCCTGATCCACCGGGCGGAACGCTCGGGCGACCCCTGGTCCGGACACTTCGGGCTCCCCGGCGGGCGCCGTGATCCGGGGGACCTCGACCTCGACGAGACCGCGCGACGGGAAACCCGCGAGGAGATCGGCCTCGACCTCGATCCCGCCGCCCAGCTCGGCCTGCTCGACGACGTCTGGCCCCGCTCCGCCGCGGCGGTCCCGATCATCGTTCGGCCCTTTGTGTACTCGCTGGACCAGCGTCCCCCGCTCCGGACCAGCGCCGAAGTGGCCGAGGCATTCTGGGTCCCGCTGGACGTCCTCGCCGATCCCGCCAATTACCGTGAGGCCAGGGTTCGGCTCCAAGGCCGCGAGCAGGACTTCCCCGGCTATCATCTCCCGCAGGGACTGGTCTGGGGACTCACCGAGCGGATTCTGACTGCACTGCTGGGTTTGCGCTGAGGGCGTGATGCGTGATGCGTGATGCGTTGTGCGTGATGCGTGATACGTCAGGCGTCGGGTTCTGGTCCAGTGGCGGTTGACGTCGAACAGCTGACAGCCGCATGCTGACGGCTGACGGCCATTATCAGAGGCCTAACCCACAACCCACCACGCACCACCCATCACCCCCCCCCCCCCCCCCCCCCCCCCC
>CALMOP010000325.1 GCA_937871775.1 uncultured Gemmatimonadota bacterium
CGACCGAGGTGTGAGGGTGAGCAACCGCTGCCCGGTGACCGACCGGCCGCCCGGGCCCACTGCGGTGAGACCAGCTCCGTCAGGGCGGATCCGCCAGGTCAGCCCGGACTCCAGAACCGCCAGAAAGGCCCCATCCCCGTCGGTGAGCGTCAGCCCGCTGTCCCCACTGAGGTCCACCCGGGGCGCACCGGTGCGGAGTCCGATTCGAATGGTGGGCCCGCCGGAGGAGGAGGCGACTCCGGGGGCCGGGCCAACGCTGGGGCGCCCTTGGGGAGCGCAGGTAACCAGGGACAGGAGCAACAGGACCGGTCCGGTCTGGCGCGGTAGCCGGCCCGGGAGCAGGGGAACCATCCGGGGGGATCTCAACCGCGATAGTTCCCGAACTTGAGTTCGATGCCGAAGTCCTGGGCCCGGAGGTACCCCATCACGGCCTGCAACTCGTCCCTGGAAGGAGCACTCACCCGGATCTCCTCACCCTGGATGGCCGCCTGCACCTTCTTGAAACCCTGTTCCTTGATTGCCTTGGTGATCTTCTTCGCGGTCTCCTGGTCGATGCCCTGGGTCAGCCCGATCACCCGCCGAACTGACGTCCCGGCCGCGGGAATGTTCTCCCCGACCTTCAGGTTCCGCACCGGGACAGCTCGCTTGATCATCTTGCCACGCAGGACGTCGAGCAGCTGGTCCATGCGGAACTCGTCATCCGCGGCCAGCTTGATTTCGGCCTTGGGGCGATCAAACTCGATGCTGCAAGCGGTTCCCTTGAAGTCGTACCGCTGGGCCACCTCCTTCAAGGCCTGATTCACGGCGTTATCAACCTCCTGCAGGTCGGCGCCGGTGGAGATGTCGAAGGAAGGGTTGCTCGCCATGGGCCCGAGAGGTGAAGGTAAATGCCGACAGGACTTCAACTTTCAATTTATACCCGGGCCCTCAAGTTTTCACCCGTTTCTTCCGCAAGACCTCGACCCTCATTGTGTCGTGACTCCGGACCCCCCGACCCGCTGCCATTCCCCGCCCCGTGGAATCAACATGCCATGCCGGTTGAGGAATCTGGGCGCATTCTGACGCCGGATTTGTTCCAGCCTCTTGACGGATCTGGGCCCGTGACCTAGGTTGGCTCTCGGCGGATGGATTTAGGGCCACTTGCTACCGCCTGCCCCTCGGGGCGAACCAAAGAGCTAAAGAGCCGTGGGAAGTTGACCCCCGCGCTCGTGGCCGCGGGGGTTTTTTGCTGGCACCCACCGCGCGACCCGAGGGAAACGTTTCAACGATGAGACGCTGCCCGTGCATGTGTCGCTGTCGGTGTCGGTGCGCCCCCCGCGGGGTGGACCGTGCCAGCGCGCGTCCGGGACCAGCGCCAGCCTGATCGGCGCCTGACATCCACTGACCATCGCGAGGCCCGGTTCACCCAACGTGAACCGGGCCTCTTCGCATGTCCGCGAACTGTTGCCCAAGGCCGTTGACCCCAAAAGGAGCCACCTCATGACGTACCACCCCGATACCCTGGCCGTTCACGCGGGTCAGGTCCCCGATCCCGCGACCAATGCCCGCGCGGTACCGATCTACGCCACCACCAGCTACGTGTTCAACAGCACGGAACACGCCGCGAATCTGTTCGGGCTGCGGGAGTTCGGAAACATCTACACCCGCATCATGAACCCGACCACCGACGTGTTCGAGAAGCGGATCACCGAACTCGAAGGTGGTGCCGCGGCCGTCGGGGTGGCGAGCGGCCAGGCCGCGGAAACGCTGGCCATTCTGAATCTGGCCCGGGCGGGAGACAACATCGTCTCCTCCCAGACGCTCTATGGCGGCACCTACAACCTGTTCGCATACACGCTCCCCAAGTGGGGTATCACCACCCGGTTCGTGGACATCCACAATCTGGACGCGGTGCGTCAGGCGATCGACACGGGCACCCGGGCGCTGTATTTCGAGACCATCGGCAATCCCCGACTCGACGTCCCGGATCTCGAGGCCCTGGCCGCCATCGCCCATGAAGCAGGCGTGCCGGTGATCGTCGACAATACCTTCGGCGCCGCCACCCTGTGCCGGCCCTTCAAGTACGGGGCCGACATCATCGTGCACTCCGCGACCAAGTGGATCGGCGGTCACGGCACCGCCATCGGCGGCGTGGTGGTGGATGCGGGGACCTTCGACTGGGCCAGCGACCGGGCCAGGACGCGGTTTCCCGAACTCTCGTCGCCCGACCCCTCCTACCACGGCCTGGTGTACACCCAGGCGTTCGGCAATCTCGCGTACATCCTCAAGCTCCGGGTCCAGATGCTCCGGGATCTGGGGCCGGCGCTGTCGCCGTTCAACGCCTTCCTGTTCCTGCAGGGCCTGGAGACGCTGCCGCTTCGCATCAAGCGGCATTCGGAGAACGCGCTCGCGCTGGCAGGTTGGCTGGAAAAAGACCGCCGGGTCGACTGGGTCTCCTATCCGGGCCTGGAGCGGCATCCTGAGCACCGCAACGCGAAGCGCTACCTGGAGGGTGGGTTCGGTGGAGTCCTGACCTTCGGCGTCAAGGGTGGCCATCAGGCCGCGCGGGCGCTGATCGACCGGGTCAAGCTCTACAGCCTGCTGGCGAACGTCGGGGACGCCAAGTCGCTCATCATTCACCCCGCCTCCACCACCCACGAGCAGCTCACCGTGGAGCAGCAGCGGGCCACCGGTGTGGTGCCGGAGCTGGTCCGGATCTCGGCGGGGCTCGAGGATGTCCGGGACCTCATCGCGGACCTGGACCAGGCGCTCACCGAAGACCTGAAGCCGACGCCGGCGCGAGCCGTGAAGGCAGGCGCAGCCTGATGTCCGCTCCAGTTGTGGTGAAACTCGGGGGAGACGCACTCGCCTCCCCCGGCCGCATCGTGGCCGAAGCCCGGCGGCTGGCGGAACTGGCCGCCGCTGGTCCGGTGATCGCGGTGGCCAGCGCCCGCCGGGGCGTGACGGATCACCTGCTCGGTCTGGTCCAGGAGGTCCGGGCCGTGGCGGGCACCGCGGCCCGTGCCAGCGGGGTTCAACCGGAAGCCCACCGGGCCGTCGCCACCGGCGAGGTCGTGACCGCAGCGCTGCTGGCGCTGGCGCTCGAGGAGTTGGGAGTCTCGGCCGCCTCGCTGGACGCCCGGGAGGCAGGTCTGATCGCGGGGCGCAATCGGTCCCGCATAGGTACGGTCCGGGGGTCCCGACTGGCGCGGCTGCTGGCTCAGGGCGTGGTCCCGGTGGTCACCGGCTTTCAGGCCTGGCATCGGGGCCGGGTCACCACCCTGGCGCGGGGCGGGACCGACGCGACCGCCGTAGCCCTGGCCTGCGCGATGAGCGCCTCCCGAGTGCTGTTCGTGAAGGACGCGGAAGGCTTGCGCACCGCGGACCCCAGGGTGGTGCCGGACTCAAGACCGATCCGGGCGGCACCGCACCGCTTCCTCACCGCGCTGGCCCGGGCCGGTGCGCGGCTGATCCAGTCAGAAGCCGCGGCCGAAGCCGAAGCCGCAGGGCTGGAGCTGGAGTTCCATTCTCTGGAAGGTCGCACCGCCCTGAGCGTGGTATCGCGCCACGCCCTGGGGACCGGACTTCGCGCCGTCAGCCTCGGCCCGGCCGAGGCCGGCTGGATCCCCGTCACGGCAGTGGCCGGCACTCCGGAGGACGCCATTGAACTTGCCGAGCCCTTCCGCTCGGCCCTGCTCGTGGCCGGCATTTCGCATGGGGATCTGCAGCCCGCGTCCAGTGGTCTGCGGGTCCTGGTCGAGGCACGCCTGGCGCCGGAGGCGCTGCGGGCCGTGCACCGCGCCGTGGTGGAGAGCGATCGCCGATGTAGCAGCGCGACGTTGCGCGCATCGTGAATCTTCTCCACCTCAGCAGGAGGCTACTCCAATGTCAGTCATTGACGAACTGTTCCAGGCCAATCACCGCTACGCCACCGCCCGGCACCCCCACCGGCTGCCCCTGCCCCCCGCCCGCAAGGTGGCCATCGTCACCTGCATGGACGCACGGATCGATCCCGCGGGTATCCTGAGCCTGGCCGAAGGGGATGCGCACGTGATTCGCAATGCCGGAGGCCGCGCGGCCGAGGCCCTGCGGTCGCTGGTGATTTCCCAGCGGCTGCTGGGGACCCGGGCGGTGGCGGTGATCCATCATACCGATTGCGGCATGCTCACCTTCTCCAACCAGCAGCTCACGACCCAGGTGAAGGCAGAACTCGGCGCGGACGCCAGCGGGATCGACTTCCTCCCCTTCAGTGACCTGGAAGCCAGCGTGATCGAGGATGTGCGGCTGCTGACGGACTCCCCGCTGCTGGAGCCGCAGACCCCGATTCGCGGGTTCATCTATGACGTTCACAGCGGTCGCCTGACGGAGGTTGGCATTCCAGCTATGGCGGCGTCTGGTACGTGAGCACCCTCGCCCGGCCGCAGCAGGCAACCGACGTCCTCCCGCTCGGGGATTTTCGTCCCGAGCGGGGTGGCCTGCTGCGCGACGCGCGGCTCCAGTACCGACTCTTCGGGGATCCGACCGTGGCTCGGAGCACCGGGGCCAGCCTGGTCTTTCACGCATTGACCGGAAGCGCCAGCATCGACGAGTGGTGGGCGCCGGTCATCGGACCGGGACGGGCCCTCGACACCTCCCGGCATCCGGTGATCGCGGCCAACCTGCTCGGCAGCTGTTATGGCTCGTCAGGCCCCGCGGCGATGGCCGCCGGAGATTTTCCTGAACTCACGACCCGGGACCTGGCCCGGGCCCACGCGCCCCTGCTGGCTCACCTCGGGATCCGGCGACTTGCCCTGGTCACTGGCGGCTCGCTGGGAGGGATGGTCGCGCTGCAGTGGGGCGCGCTGTCCCCGGTGCCGGTGGACCGGCTGGTGGTGTTTGCGGCCCCGGGGCGCACGGCGCCGCAGGCGATCGCCTGGAATGCGGTGCAGCGGATGGCCATCGAGGCCGATCCGGCCTGGCAGGGAGGGCGCTATCCTGCGGGTCAGGGCCCCCGAGCCGGGCTGGCGGCCGCGCGGGCCATCGCCATGATCACCTACCGATCGCACGTCGAGTTCGGCGATCGCTTCGGACGGCGGCAGACCCGCACTCGCCACCGGTTTGACGTCGAGCACTACCTGCGACGCCATGGAGAGAAGCTGGTCGAGCGGTTCGACGCCCGCAGCTATGTTGCCCTTATGCAGGCGATGGACAACCATGATATCGGAGATTTCGAAGCGGCGGGTCGACAGACCTCCGCCAGGGTGGGTGAAATCATCGGGGTCGGCATCGACACCGACATCCTGTACCTCGCCGCGGAAGTCCGCGGCTGGGTCGAGGCATACTGCCGGGGCGGAGCCGCCGCCCGCTACGAGGAAATCGTGACCCCATTCGGCCACGACGCGTTTCTCATCGAGTTCGAGCAGGTCGATCGCATCCTGCGCGGGCGCTGATGCCAGAAACGGGTCGAGGGATTCCCGGGGTCCGGGAATCCCTCGCGCCACGTCGCGGAACACCGCTCAGGTCAGGAAGGTTTCGAGGGCCCTGGCCCGGCTGACGTGCCGCAGCCGGGTCAGCGCCTTTTCCTTGATCTGGCGAACCCGTTCCCGGGTGATGCCGAGCTGGCTCCCGATCTCCTCCAGCGTCATCGGCTCGGGGCAATCCAGTCCAAAGTACAGCCGCAGAATCTTGGCCTCGCGCTCCTTGAGGGTCGAGAGTACCTCCTCGATAGACTCGGTGAGGGCCTTCTCGAAGGTCTCGCTGTCCGGGCCGGCATTCTGGGTATCGGGGAGATAGTCGAGCAGCTTGTTGTCTTCGCCTGGCGTGAGCGGCGCATCGAGAGACAGATGGTTCTGGGAGATCGACAAGGTCTTCTGGACCTCCTCGATCGTGATATCCATCCCTTCCGCAATCTCGGCGGGGGTTGGCTCCCGACCCAGTTCCTGCAGCAGCGCCGAGGACCGTTTACCGATCCGATGCAGCGTCCCGGCCCGATTGAGCGGGACCCGCACGATCCGGCTCTGCTCCGCCAGGGCCTGGAGGATGGCCTGGCGAATCCACCACACCGCGTAGGAGATGAACTTGATGCCCTTGGTCTCGTCGAACTTGTGCGCGGCCCGGATCAGGCCGAGGTTGCCCTCATTGATCAGGTCGGAGAGAGAGACGCCCTGGTTCTGGTATTTCTTGGCCACCGAGACCACGAAGCGGAGATTGCTGCGGACCAGCTTGTCGAGCGCTTCTGCCTCACCGGTACGGATGCGGCCGGCCAGGCGAACCTCTTCCTCCTGATTGATCAGCGGGTACCGGCTGATCTCCCGGAGGTATTGGTCGAGCGAGCCCTCGTCGGATGACGAGGAACCCCGCTTGCCGTTGCCGACCCGCATTGGGCGCATGCTGCAGACCTCATCACCACTACTGGAAGGAGCCTCTCGGGAACCTTAGCCGGGCCCCAGAAGCGGCGCAAGCGGGGTCACGCCCGGTGCGCGACAGTTGCACGCTGCGGCATCCCCGCCGCTCCCTGCTCCCTACTGGTAGTTATCGATCTGGGCCCGTTGCAGCGCGCCGGAGTAGTCCACGTACCCTACCTTGACCTCGGAGTAGAACTCATACACGGTCCAGCCGCCCTCGCGACGACCGTTCCCTGTGTGCTTCACCCCGCCGAACGGCAGATGCGCCTCGGCCCCGATGGTGGGAGCGTTGACATAGGTGATCCCGTTGTCCAGCGCCTCAAGGGCCCGAAACGCAGAGCGGACGTCGCGAGTATAGATGGAACTCGAGAGCCCGTACGGGACCGCGTTGTTGATGCGGATGGCCTCTTCCAGCGAACCGACCGGAATCACACTCAACACCGGCCCGAAGATCTCCTCCGTCGCCAGCCGCGAATCCGGAGCGACCCCGCTGAACACGGTGGGCTCGTAGAACCAGCCACTGCTCCATTGCCGGCCGCGCGGCCGCCGACCGCCGGTGACCAGTTGGGCCCCCTCCGCACGACCGATCGCCACGTATCGCTCGACCTTGTCGCGGGCCGCCTCGTGAATGAGCGGGCCCATCTCGGTCCGCGGCCCCCGGCCGTCCCCGATGCGGAGCCGCTGGACCCGGTCCCGCAGCCGGGCCAGGAAGCGGTCGTGCACCCGCCGGTGCAGCAGCAACCGGCTGGTCGCGGTGCAGCGCTGACCGGTGGTCCCGAACGCGCCCCAGACCAGTCCCTCCAGCGCCAGCTCGAGATCGGCATCGTCGAGCACGATCATGGCGTTCTTCCCGCCCAACTCCAGCGAACAGCGCTTGTGCAGCCTGCCGCAAGCCTCCCCCACGATGCTGCCGGTGGCGACCGACCCGGTGAACGAGATCACCGTCGCGCCCGGGTGTTCCACCAGCGCCCGGCCCGCCGTTGCCCCCCGACCGTGGACCAGGTTGACGACGCCCGGGGGAAACCCGGCCTCGAGGGCGAGTTCCACCAGCCGATGCGCCGTGTGGGGCACGTCCTCCGAGGGCTTCAGCACCACGGTATTCCCGCACACCAGCGCCGGAAACATCTTCCAGGTCGGGATGGCCAGGGGGAAGTTGAACGGGGTCACCAGGCCCGCGACCCCGATCGGCCGCCGCCAACTCATGGCCCACTTGGCGCGCAGTTCGGAAGGCACCGTCCGCCCGAACAGGCGGCGACCCTCGCTCGCCGCGTAGTACGCGGTATCGATCCCCTCCTGCACGTCGCCCCGGGTTTCGGCGAGCACCTTGCCCATCTCCCGGCTCATCCCTGACGCCAACGCTTCCTTGTTGGCGGAGAGCAGGTCGCCCAGCCGTCGCAGCAGATCACCTCGGGCCGGTGCGGGCACCAGGCGCCACCGCTCGAAGGCCTTGGTCGCCGCCCGGGCGGCGCGGTCGATATCGACCGCGCCGGAGTCCGGGAAGCGCCCGATCAGGTCCCCGGTATCGGCCGGATTGCGGTTCTCGAAGTAGCGCCGGGTGCTGGGCCCCAGCCACTCGCCCCCGATGTGGTTCCGGAAGGTGGTCGCCATCGCTATTCCGGCCCCAGCGCGGAGACGCAGGCCCAGGGACGCGACTCGCGGGCGTACCCCAGCCGGGGGAGCAGCTCACGGGCCAGCAACGTCAGCCCCCACAGCAGCACCAGCAGGGAGAGCACGTGGGCGGCGCCCATCCGGCGGCGCCAGGAAGAAGTCCCACTCCACAGCCCCGCGACGATCACAGTCGCGATGGCGCCCAGGTACACTGCCAGATTGAGCCCGCAGGCCGCCGGGTAGGGCCATTGGGTGATGGCCACGGCCAGCAGCAGTCCGAGCACCACTCGAATCCAGGTGGTCACCATCGCGAGTGGCCCGGGAACGGACTGGTCCCGCTCGCTCACCGCGGCGCCACCGCCCGGGGTGCTCGCCGTCGAACCGGGGGGTGCTGCCCCGCCCCGGGCCATGACCTGATCGATTTTGGCCAGCTCCCGATCCCAGTCGCGCGGTTGGTCGCTCATGATTTCTCCCGGAGCAGCCCGTAGCGCTCCAGTTTCTTGTAGAGATTGGAGCGTGGCAATTTGAGCGCCCGCGCCGTCTCCGAGATGTTCCAGTCATACTCCCGCAGTTTGGCGGCGAGGAAGCTCTTCTCGACCTCCGCCCGGAAGGACTCGAAGCTCCCCTCCTCGGACTTCGGACCGCCGTCCATGGCGATCTCCTCGCCCAGCAGGCGACTCACGTCACCAGCGGTGATGGTCTTGCCGCGGGCCAGTATCAGCAGCCGTTCAACCGCGTTGCGCAACTCGCGGACATTGCCTGGCCAAGGCCGCAGCCGCAGGCGCTCGATCGCGGCGGGATCGAAGGTTCGCCCGGCCATGCCACCCCCTCCCCCGAGCTGGCGGGCAAAGTAGGCCACCAGCACCGGGATATCCTCCCGGCGGGAGCGGAGCGAGGGAACGGCGATCGGCACCACATTGAGCCGGTAGAAGAGATCTTCCCGGAACCGACCGGCGGCGATCTCATCGGCCAGGTCCTTGTTGGTCGCGGCAATCACCCGCACGTCGACCTGGATCGGCTTGCTGCCCCCGATGCGGGTGACGATCCCCTCCTGCAGGGCGCGGAGTACCTTGGCCTGGGCCGCCGGGGCCATGTCACCGACCTCATCCAGGAACAGGGTCCCCCCATCCGCCAGCTCGAACTTCCCGGCCCGGTCGCTGACCGCGCCGGTGAACGAACCCTTCAGGTGGCCGAACAGTTCGCTCTCGATCAGCTCCGACGGGATCGCGGCGCAGTTGACCTCGACAAAGACCTGGGTCCGCCGGTCCGACCCCTCATGAATGGCCCGGGCGACCAGCTCCTTGCCGGTCCCATTCTCACCACTGATGAGCACTCTGGCGTTGGTGGGTGCCACCCGCACGATCACCTGGCGCACTTCCTCGAGCGCGGCGCTGGCCCCGATCATCTCGTAGCGGGCGCCGCTTTCCTGGCGCAGCCGCCGGTTCTCGCCTTCCAGCCCGGCCTGGCCCAGCGCATTCCGGACCGTCACCAGCAGCCGATCGGCATCCAGCGGCTTCTCCAGAAAATCGAAGGCGCCGCGCCGAGTGGCCTCGACTGCGGTGGCGATGGTCCCGTGCCCGGAGATCATCACCACCACGGCGGCGGGGTCGAGATCCTTGAGCCGCGTCAGCGTCTCAAGGCCATCGAGGCCGGCCATCTTGACGTCCAGGAACACCAGTTGAGGACGATACTCGGGATAGACGGTCAGGGCCTCGCCCCCTGACCCGGCCACCCGCACCTCGAGCCCCTCGTACTCCAGGACCTGCTTGATCGCATTGCGGATCCCGGGCTCATCATCGACGACCAGCAGGCGCTGACTCATCGAGCCCCTCTTCGGAACAGGACGGCGCGGTCCGCATGGATCCGGACCGCGCCGACACCCGCAGGCAGCGTGACGACCAGCACTCCCCCGGGGGCGACCGGCACCGCCGCTTCCAGCAGCCGTTGGCTGGCCACGGCCGGCAGCCGGAACCCCCGCAGGGTCAGTCCGTCCACAATCCAGGCCGCCTTGCCCGGACCGGCATCAGCGATGCTGCCGGTGGCGGTCACCCGTTCCCAGGGCTCCAGGGCTCCGGCCAGTGGCCCGGGCAGGGACGGTGGAAGCTGCCGAGTATCGACCCGGGCCGACGCGGTCAACCGGGCCTCTCCCAGCTCCACCGAAAGTGAATCCAGCCGGGCACGAGCATCGGGCGGAATGCCCTCGAGAATCAGGGTCTGCAGTTCAGCGGAACCCAGGACTACCGAGTCGGCGCGCCAGCCCTTGAGGCTGTCCACCTTGGCGTGGGCCCGTGGGGCCGACTCGACGGCCGGCGGCGGCGCCAGGCCTGCGGATTGAGGATAGAGGAGACCGACGACGCGGGGACGCAGCGAATACCACAGGTCGCCCCGAAGCAGCCAGGCTCCACTGAGCACGGCCGCGAGCCCGAGGAGGCCCAGCAGGCGAAACGGCAGGGTCCAGAGCTTCACGCGGACATCATGGGAAACCGGGCCAGCGAATCGTAGCGGGATCCCTCGGCGCGGAGGTGACTCTGATACAGGACAACCTGGTCCACCATGAAGGCCTCGTGGAGCAGCTCCGCGTCCCAGGCGGCCACGGCCTCCGAGGACAGCTGGTGCCCATCGCGGACTCGTCCCAGCGTGACGTGCGGCCGGAACGGCCGGCCGTCCACCGCGAACCCCAGCGCCACGCACGCGCGCTCGACCCGATCAGCCATCAGCTCCAAGGCCGGCTCCGTCTGATATTCGGCCCATAGCACCCGGGCCCGCGCGGTCGTCGGAAAGCCGCCGAGCCCATCGGGGTGAAACGGCAACGCCGCCATGGACCCCACCGCCGCTCGCAGCGCGGTTTCGATCGCGGCAACCGCGTCAGGAAGAGCCTCGCCAAGAAATTTCACTGTCACATGAAAGTGGCTGGCCCCGACCCATTTGACGGGCCACCCAAGGGCGCGATACCGGCCCACCAGCGCCGCCAGTTCCGCCGCCGCGGCCCCGGTGACCGGGACGGCCACAAACAGCCGCATCAGGCGCGGGTGACAGCCAGATCGTGGAGCAACGCACCGCGACGATAGCCCTCCGGCTCCAGCACCACCCGGTCGAAACCCAGGGCCAGGAGCCGTGTTTCGACGGTCGCCCAATGCTGCCGCACCAGCTCGAACATGGCGGGTGTCACCTCCACCGTCGCATGATCACCGCGATGCCGTACCCGGAGATCGCCCCGCACCCCGAGGGCCCGCAGCGCCGCCTCGGCGGCTTCCACCTGCGCCAGCCGGGCGGGAGTGACCTCGATACCGTAGCGAATCCGGCTCGCCAGACAGGGCGCGGCTGGCTGGTCGGACACCGGGAGTCCCAGGGTGGCCGCCATCTCCCGCACCATGGCCTTGGTCCAGCCGAGTTCGGCCAGTGGTGAGCGGATCCGATGCTCCTGCCCGGCCCGGTGCCCGGGGCGGTGGTCGCCGAGATCATCCGCGTTGGTACCATCGATGACGGTGTCGAACCCCTCCGTGCGGGCCAAGGCGCCCAGCCGGGACCACAGCTCCTGCTTGCAGAAATAGCAGCGATCGGGGGTGTTGGCCCGGTAGGCTGGATCGATCAGCTCCAGGGTCTCGAGCTCACGCACCGGGATCTCGAACTGGGTGGCGAGAGCCCGGGCGGCATGGTACTGAACCGCAGGATACGAAGCGCTGGTTCCGATGACGGCGAGAAACCGCTCGGGGCCAAGGCGGCGGCGTCCCACCACGGCAAGGAGGGCGGAGTCTACCCCGCCGGAATATCCCAGCAGGACCCGGCCATAGCCGTTGAGCAGGGTTTCAAGCGCCGGCAGCGAGGACATGGCGGTAACGTAAGCCCCTGCCCGGACCCGCAACAGGCTTCCACCTGGTGCCGATCGGGGTGACAATTCCCGCATGGCAGACGCGACCCATCTGCGGATCGGACCCGGCGTGATCATCCCAGTCAGCGAGCTCAGCTTCCAGGCCAGCCGCAGCGGGGGCCCGGGGGGCCAGCACGTGAATACCGCCTCGACCCGGATGGAACTGTGGTGGGACGCCGCTGGCAGTCCCAGCATCCCCCCGGCTCGGCGCGGACTCATGCTGGGCCGGCTCCGCTCCCGGTTGACGGAGGACGGCCACCTACGGGTGGTGGCAGCGGACCGCCGCAGCCAGGCCCAGAACCGGGCGCTCGCGATCGAGCGGTTCCGCGACCTGCTGGCCCGGGCGGTGCAGCCGCCGGTTCCCCGCAAGGCGACCCGGCCACCGCGGGCCGCGAAGGAGCGGCGGCTGGCGGGCAAGCGCCGTCAGAGCGAGCGCAAGCGGGAACGCCGTCGCCCCCGCACCGACGACTGAGCCGGCGATGCCCGTCGTTCCCGTTTCCCCTACTCACCCGGATCCGGCCGTGATGGCGCGAGCCGCGGAGCTGCTCCGGGCCGGACAGATAGTCGCCTTCCCTACCGAAACGGTGTACGGCCTGGGCGCCAACGCCCTGGATCCTGCCGCCCTCGAGCGGGTGTACCGGGCCAAGGGCCGTCCGGCGTACAACCCGCTGATCGTCCACGTCGCGGACTCCACCGCGGCGGCCGCCCTGGTCGCTGAATGGCCCGATGTTGCCACCCAGCTCGCGGCGCGGTGGTGGCCGGGCCCGCTGACCCTGGTGCTGCCCCGGGGGCCGATGGTACCACCCCGGGTGAGCGCCGGGCTGACGACGATTGCGCTGCGGGTGCCGGCTCACCCGGTGGCGCAAGCCCTGTTGCGAGCGTCGGGACTGCCCATCGCGGCCCCCAGCGCCAACCGCTCCGGCGAGGTGTCCCCGACAACCGCCGCTCACGTGGAAGCCAGTCTGGGCTCGTCGGTCCCGCTCATCCTAGACGCCGGCCCCACCAGCGTTGGGATCGAATCGACGGTAGTCGATCTGTCGGGCCGGGTCCCCGTGCTGCTCAGGCCCGGCATGGTCTCACGACCGGAGCTGGAGGAGCTGCTAGGTGCCCTCAGGGTTCCTCACCCGGGTGATGCGCTGGCCCCCCGGCCCTCCCCCGGCATGCTGCAACGCCATTATGCGCCGCGCGCCGAGTGCCTGCTGGTCGGCAGCGCAGGGGAGGCAGCGCGAGTGATCGAGGCGCGGGCGGGCGTCCGAATCGGCGCGCTGGTTCGCACCCTCACGCTGACCGGGGTAGAACTCACCGTGCAGCTGCCGCCGGATCCCGCCGGCTATGCCAGGGAGCTCTACCAGGCGTTACACCACCTGGATGCCGCCGTCCCTCTGATCCTTATCGAACGCCCGCCCGCCGACCCGGCGTGGGAAGGGATCCGGGATCGCCTTGCGCGAGCGACATCCCCTACGGGAGATTGGCCTACGTGACACCTCTGCTCTGTGCGGTGTTCTTCGTCTCCGGCGCCTCGGCGTTGATCTTCGAGACACTCTGGTTCCATCAGACCAGCCTGGCTTTCGGCAGCAGCGTCTGGGCGTCGAGCCTCGTCCTGTCGGGCTTCATGGGGGGACTCGCGCTCGGCAGCGCCACCGCGGTCTGGAAGGGCGACCGCCTCGGTCCACCGATCCGCACCTACGCTGTTCTGGAGGCCGTCATCGCGGTCTCGGGGGTGGCTCTGGTGTACTTCCTCCCCTCTCTGGGGACGCTTACCACGCCGCTACTCCGGCCCGTCATCGAGCACCCGTGGGCCCTGAACCCGGCCAGGCTCCTGCTGGCCTTCGTCGTTCTGCTCATCCCGTCCACGGCCATGGGCCTGACGCTCCCGTTGCTCACCGAGGCCCTGGTGGCGGCCGACCCCAACTTCGGCCGGGCGCTGGGAAGGCTCTACGGATGGAACACGCTGGGCGCGGTCCTCGGCGCCGTGGTGGCGGAGACCCATCTCGTCGGAGCCCTGGGCATTCACGGCTCCGGCCTTGCGGCGGGTTCGTTGAACGTGATCGCTGCCCTGAGCGCTGCCTTCATCTACCGATCGCTCCGCGGGCAGGTCACCCCGACCGCCGCCGAGCGCACCACGGCTTTCCGCTTGAGCGGCGATGCATGGCTGGGCGCCGCGTTTCTGTCCGGCTTCGCACTACTCGCGCTGGAAGTGGTGTGGTTCCGCTTCCTGCTCCTGTTCGTGATCGGCTCGACGCTCTCCTTCGCCGTCATGCTAGCGGTCGTGCTGGCGGGTATCGCGCTGGGCGGGCTCGCTGGGTCCCTCTGGTTGCGCCGCGACCAGGAGGGTTT
>CALMOP010000326.1 GCA_937871775.1 uncultured Gemmatimonadota bacterium
ACGAATGTGGTGTCCATAGTGCGACTAACCTACCGAACCAAAGGAAGGAGGAAAAGGGAGCCCGCGCATGGTGGCCGAACGAATGGGGTGGCCACGCGGCAGCACGCCACTGTCGCCAGTGATTCAGCTTACAACGACACCGCCTCTGGCGCTTCCGGGGACCCGGGGTACATTCGCGGCCATGTACTCCACCAACCAGTTCCGGATCTTCTCGGGCGGTCCGGCGGACCGGATTCTGTCCCGGCCGCGGCGGCTGCTGCAGGAGGGCCGGATCGAGGAGGCCGAGGCCTCGTATCGCACCGCCCTGGAGCTGCAGCCCGACCTGCGCGCCACCTGGACCGAGTGCTTCGCCCTCATCCGGCATGCGGGCCGCCACGCGGAGGCGCTGGCGTTCGCGGAACGCGCAGCGGGTCAGTTCGGGGGTGACGACGCCCTGGCGACTACCCTGCGCGGCGCGGCGCTAGTAGAGCTGGGACGATTCCGCGAAGGTCTGGAGTGCCTCGACGAGGCGGCCCGGAAGGACCCCGATTCGGGGCTGGTCTGGCATGAGGCGGGGTACGCGGCCTGGCGGCTGGGGGAATTGTCGCGGGCGCTTATGGCCCTCGATCGAGCCTTCGCCCTGGAACCGCACGGCGGGACCCTGCATCTGAGGGGCCTGGTCCTGCGGCAGGCGGGACGCTACCTGGCGGCCGAAGTGGCGTTCGAAGGCGCGGCCCAGGCGGCGGAGTTCCCGCCCCAGCGGGAGCGGGCCGAGGGGGAGATCCGCATCACCCGGCGCTATGCAGCCTTCCCCGGTTCGCGCCCAGAGACCCTGCCCCCCATGCGCCGCTGGTTCGCCGAGACCGGCAGCGTGCCGCTGACTGGCCATGCGGGAGAGTCCGCGACCGACGCCACCCTCGCCGCCGGAGTTACCTCCCTGAGCGGGGACCTCGGCTGGCAGTTCACGGTGCTGGTCGCGCTGGATGCGTGGCCCGGGTGGTACGACCTCGCCAAAGACCTTGGGATCCCGGTCTCGGATGGCTATCCCCAGGACCCCACCGCGGTGCCGATCGTGGCGGCCCGGCATCCCGCCGCGGTGCGGGACTGGGAACGGCACGCGGTTCAGCCGCGGGAGCGCGGCCGCGGGCTGAGCCTGGCACTCCACCAACCCCCGGAGTTCACGCCGGCCGACCTCACCGGCCACCTGATCGGCCCCATACCCCACGGGCTTGATCCGGCCTTCGCGGTTGAGGCGGCCCAGCACCCCGAAGGGTTGTTGCGCGATCGCGCCCTGACGAACGTCCGACACTCCGCCGTCGGCTGATCCCGCTCAGTTCTCGCAGGTCTGATCGACCCACCACACGGCAGTCCGGCACAATGCCGAGTTCCCTGGGCCGGCCCCACAGCGCACGGTGGCAGGCCGGCATCATGCTTCACACCGGGGAGTGGAGTGGCCCTGAGGGCGAATCGCAGCTGACGAGGTGCAGGTGATCGAAGAGGGGCTGCCGGGCGGCGCGTCCACCGGCCGCGGCTCAGGCGCTGGTCATGGCGGGCAGGGCGGCCTGCATGGCCTCGGCGCTGGGCCAGCGCTCGCGGGGGTTCTTGGCCATGGCCCGTTTGATCGCCTCGGCGAAGGCCGCCGGGACCTCCGGGCGCCGTTCCCGGACATCGGGCACCGGGGAGGTCTGGTGCTTGGTCAGGACCACGTCCTCGTACGGATCATCGTAGGGCGGGCGGCCGGCAAGACTCTCGAACAGGACGCACCCCAGCGAATACAGGTCACTCCGGGGATCAACGTTTTCGACCCCGGCGATCTGCTCCGGACTCATGTAGGACGAGGTCCCGACGGCGAAGCCGGAGCGGGTGAGCCGATCGGCCCCCGAGACCGCCACGGCCTTGGCAATGCCGAAATCGACCAGCACGGCACCTTCGGGGCACAGCACGATATTCTCGGGCTTCACGTCCCGGTGGACGATTCCCCCGACGTGGGCCGCCTGCAGCGCCGACAGCAGATCGTGCGCGATATGCAGCGCGTCGCTCAGCGAGGTGTGTTTGGCGCGGTCGAGGTGCTGTCGGAGGTTGGGGCCGGGAAAGTACTCCATGACGTACCACAGCAGCCATTCGTCCTCGCCGTAATCCAGCAGTCGGGCGATCCGCGGGTGCTCCAGCTGGGACACCAGCTTGATTTCGCGCAGAAACCGGTCGGCCGACACACTGGCCGCGAGCTGGGGGTGAAGCACCTTGAGGGCCACTTCCTGGCCCGCGGCATTACGGGCCTGGAACACCCGCGCGGCCCCCCCGCGACCGACCTCCCGCTCCACCGTGTAGCGGGCGTCCAGGGCCTTGCGGATGAGGGGCAGCAGGTCGCGGGCCATCGGGGTTCCGCTGTGAAATCGTTGGGCTAAGTATGCCCCGGCCCTGCCGGGGGGCAAGCCCCGATGCCGCCGGGGCGGCCGCCGCCCGGAGGAGTCAGCGTGAGACGGTGTTCACGGTGTCGGGCAGCGCCGCCTGCAGGCGGGCAAAGGCGCTGTCCCCCGGGACCCCCTGCATCAGGGTGTCCAGCGACGCCACCGCCCGGGCGACATCCCGCCCCTGCAGCTGGTACCAGGCCTCGAACCAGTCGAGCCGGGTCCGGTAGATCCGGGCCGCGATCAGGCGGGCGTTGTTGACCGGGCGATCCGCCATGGTTCCGATGCTGTAGGTCCTGAGCCTGGCACCGACCGGCCCCGCCAGCTCGGCGCGGGCCCAACGTCCCAGCTCCGCCCGGCCGCTGTCGACCGCGGTGGAATCCGGAGCGGTGCGGTACAGGGTATCGAGCCGGGCCGACAGGTCGGCATAATAGCCGCTCAGCACCACCTCGTCCTCCCAGCGATGGGCCGCCTGCTCCGCCGCGGCCAGGGAGCCCCGCCGGCGGAAGAACGCTCCCGCGGCCCCGTACCCGGCCCGCTGCGCGAAGCCCTCGTTGAACTCGGTGGCGCTCTTAAGGTAGAGGGTGTTGTGGGCGATCTCGTGGAGGACGGTGGCAGCCAGCTCGACCGAGTCCCGGCCCATGGCGGTCGAATACAGCGGGTCGTTGAACCAGCCCAGGGTCGAGAACGCCCCGGCGGGCCTCAGGTAGGTATCGTACCCGCGGCCCTCCAGCCGCCCCGCCTCCCGCCGGGCCATGGCCGGGTCGAAGAACCCCTTATAAGGAATGCGCCCCACGATCGGGTACTTCCAGGTGTAGGGGCACAGGCAGTTCCGGGGGCTGGCGGAGAGGACCAGCAGCAGGGTGTCGCGCCCCACGTCGGCGTAGGTGGTGTAGGTCTCGCCGGCACGGTAGCCCAGCTGCCCGGCGAAGGTCCGGGCATCCAGCACCAGTTGCAGCGAGGTCCGGGTCTCGGGTGAGGTCGCCGAGTCGGCGATCAGTCGTGCGATGGGCCGGCGCGCCTCCAGGAGGCGGGTCTGCTCGATGCCGGCCCGGGTAAGGTACCGGACATCATCACTGGCCAGGTAGGCCGTGCCATACCCCGCCATCAGCGCGCCCACGATCACCAGCAATACCATGCAGCCTCGCCGTCGCATCAGAGAGTGAACCGGATGCCCAGCCGGTGGACGTCCCGGCCCAGCCGAGTCCGGCGCTGCCACGCATAATCCAGGTTCACACGGCTCAGGACCACGCCCGCGCCGAGCGAAGTCTCCTTCTGTCCGGCGCCCTCGGGGGCCGCCCCGTACCCCACCCGTCCCACCACGCCAAGACTCCCGAACACCGCCCCCGCCTCGACCCCGACCACGGTACGGCGCGCTGACTGTTCCTGCCAGGCCACGTCGACCGTGGCCAGCAGCCGCGCGGTTTCCTGGGGATCGACGAAGTTGAAGGTGAAGGAGGCGGTCTTCCGGGTCGGAAGAAACATGGGGGTGCCGGCAACCCGCCAGTCGGCCAGGCTCCGCACCGCGAAGGCGAGCGTCATGAGGTCAAAGACGTGAATCCCCAGCCCGGCATCCACGGTCGCCGCCCGCCGGACCTCGCCGGTGGAGTCCCGCATCGAGAGATACCGCAGACCGCTCCCCACCGCGATCAACCCGTAGCGATAGACTGCCGCACCGGTCCACTCCAGGTTGCTGGCAACGCTGGAGGTATCGCTCAGCTCGAGGTAGTGGACCCCTCCGCCCACATCCAGCTGGAAGAATCGAAAGGCGCCCGCGGCCATGCCCTCCAGCGATCCATCCGGGTATCGCTGCGCCGCGGCCTCCACCGCGATGTTGCGGATGGTGGCCAGCCCGGCCGGATTGAGGAAGACCGCGCTGGCATCGCCCGACAGGCCCACGCCGGCCCCACCCAGTCCCGCGGAACGCACCGAGACCGGCAAGGTGAGAATCAGGGGAGTCGGTTGCTGTTGGGCTGCCAGGCCGGAGAGTCCCGCCAATAGCGCCAGCGAGGGGCCGGCACGACGCGCCCAGCGCCGCCTCACCGTCATCGGAGCCGTACCACCGCCACCCGGGGCATGAGCACAGCCGGGTTGCCGGTGTACAGCCCCACCGCCACGGCGGGCGTGAGGGATGACTGCACCAGCCGGAGATAGCTGCCCGAGCCACCCCGCAAGGTGCCCTGCAGGGTGTAGTCGGCCCCATCCGTGGAATCCGGCCGCAGGGGATACGGCACCAGCCCAATTTGCGTGAAGGCCAGCGGCAGGTTCCAGCTGGTATAGAGCAGCCGGGCGCTCGGCTCGCTGAACCCCGGCAGCGCAGTGGCCCAATTGGCGAGATGCCACTCGCCCAACAACTGGGCGAAGCTCGGATTGGCGTCGAAGATCTGGGCCACGGCCACGACGTTGGCTGAACCGGTCAGTACGGTTCCGCCAGGCTGGTCAGCCCCTTCGAAGCGGCGGGTGAGATCGGTCCCCAGGATCGGGTCGGTCGGAGACCGGTCCAGCAACCAGCGGACGAAGAGCCAGTTGGCGCCCCGTTCGGCCAGGGTGCCGGTCGACTTGCCGGCCTCGACCAGGAAGTGGGCCGCCGGGTCGGACAGGTAGTCGTAGGCGTTTCCCACATTCCCCCAGGCGAACTGGGCCATGCAGTTACCGGCCATGCAGGACCCCGGGGTCACCAGCCGCCCACCAAGTTCTTCGGCAAAATGGGAGAGTCCCTCGTTCAGCCAGGTCTCCTCCGCCGCCCCGCCACCCTGCAGCACATGGTGATTGTAGCTGATCATGTGCTGAAATTCGTGAATGAAGACCGGGCCCAGGTGGGCCTGCACGAAGCTCTTCGAGAAGCAGGTGGGCTTCGACGGATCGGGCACGATCCCGTAGAAGACTTCACCGTGATTGGAGTTCGGATTGCTGGGATCGAGATCGGCGGAGCCGTAGAAGTAGCCGACGATGATCGAGTGGGTCTTGGCGCACTGCGGCGACAGGGCGTTGACCTGGTCGGAGAGCAGGACCACGACCACCCCGTTGCCATCGATGTCGGACTCGCTCCCGAAGGCCAGGGTATCGATCGGGTGCAGCTGCTGGTCGAAGAGCAGCCCGATCGCGTCGAGGTCCTGGGTGGTGTAGCCGCCGGTCGGCACCACATCGTCGAGAAAAATGGCGCTGCGGGTGCCCACGTAGCGGGCGGTCGCCGACACCGCAACGAAGCCGGTGCAGGCATCGGTCCGGCAGACCTGGAAGCTGCGCTGGTCCCCGACCTGCGGCGGCACCGTGAGCCGCGCCGCCCGGAGGCCCGCCAGCGCCCGCCGCACCTCCGGGGCGCGCTCCCGGTCCCGCGCGCGAAGCATCGCGTGAAAGTCGGCGGCCGGATCCTCGATCTCCGGCCCGGCGGTCCGCGCCGGGAGCCGGAGGGCCGGCGGCGCGAAGGTGTCAGGCCGAGCCATCAGCGTGAACCCGGCGGCAACCCCGTTCAGGGTCTCCGTGCCGTTCGCCGAGACCGCGACTACGAGATGCTCGGTCCCGCCGGCCGGCGCCGCCGGAAGCCGCAGGCACCCATTGCTGCCAGTGAGATCCAGCACCAGGTGTGCCCCGACAGCGAGCACCGTGTTCGCGACGCCGTCGCACTGCAGCGCCGGAATCGACTGGACCGGCGAGCCGCCACAGCCGGCCAGCAGCAGTCCCGCGAGCAGCAACTCGGTACCGGCACAGCCTCGCATAAGGGGTATGCCTCGGCGGTGGAAACAGTGGGCGACAGTGAGGGCAAGATAAGGAGCGACAATGGTTTTTGACAATCGATTTGAGGCCCGATAGCTTCCGCCCGTGACTCACGCGGACTGGCTGCAACAGGTGCGTTTCGGGACCGATGGCCTGGTGCCGGTGGTGGCTCAGGAGCACCTGAGCGGCGATCTCCTGATGCTGGGCTGGGCCAATCGAGCGGCGCTCTCCCTCACCCTGGAGAGTGGGCAGGCCCACTACTGGAGCCGCAGCCGCCAGACCCTGTGGCGGAAGGGCGAGAGCTCCGGACACACCCAGCGGGTCACCGAGATCAGGCTCGATTGTGACCAGGACGCGGTCCTGTACCGGGTCACCCAGCTGGGACCGGCCTGTCACACCGGCCGGCCGACCTGCTTTGCCAGCGCGATCCTGCCGCAGGGTACCGTGGCCGATGGGCCGGACCCCGGCGGTCACCTGCTCTCCCGACTCGATGAGACCATCGCCACCCGGGTGCGGGAACGTCCGGCCGGCTCCTATACGGTGCAGCTCCTCGAACACGGCGTGGCGAAGGTCGCCCAGAAGGTCGGTGAGGAAGCGGTGGAGGTGGTGGTCGCCGCGACGGCGGAGGACCCGGCCCGCCTGGCGTCGGAATCCGCCGACCTGTTGTACCATCTACTGGTGCTGCTCCGGGCCCGCGGCGTCGGATTCCGCGAGGTCCTCCAGGTTCTGGAAGAACGGGAGCGGTAACCGCTGGGATGGCTCGGCGATTCAGCCGAGCCGTTCCGTCGCCGCGCCGCCCAGCCGCCGAGCACCATGCCCTTCGTCCACCTGCACACCCACTCCGAATACTCCCTGCTCGACGGCGCCAACCGGATCCCCGAGCTGGTCCGCCATGTCCAGGGACTGGGCATGGACAGTCTGGCGGTAACCGACCACGGCAACCTGCATTGCGCCGTGGCCTTCCATGAGGAAGCCCGGGCCCGCGGACTGCGCCCGATTCTCGGCTTCGAGGCCTACCTCGCCTTCGGGCCGCGCAATGCGGTACAAAAACCCACCAACGCCCCGGCCCACTACAGCCACCTGGTCCTGCTGGCCCGGAACCAGGCGGGGTATCGCAACCTGATCCGGCTCTGCTCCATCGGGTTCCTGGAAGGGTTCTATCGCCGGCCCCGGATCGACCGGGAGGTTCTGGCACGGCACAGTGAGGGGTTGGTCGGCCTGGCGGCCTGCCTGTCCGGGGAGATCTCGCTGTATCTGCGGCAGGGAAATTACGACGAGGCCAGACGGTCGGCCGAGTGGTTCGCCACCACCTTCGGCCCGGACAACTTCTGGCTGGAAGTGCAGCTGCATGGCATTCCGGAGGAGGGGCAGGTCAACCAGGGAATGTTCCGGCTGGGGCAGGAGCTGGGCCTCGGCGTGGTCGCGACCAACGACGCCCATTACCTGCGTCGCGAGGATGCTGAGGCGCATGACGTCCTGCTGGCCATCGGCACCGGCGCCGAGCTGGACGACCCCAAGCGGTTCCGGTTCACCGGCGAGGAGTCCTACGTCAAGTCGGAAGCCGAGATGGCTCAGCTGTTCGGGGATCATCCCGAGACCCTGGCCAATACCCAGGTGGTGGCCAACCGCTGCGAGTTCGATTTCGAGAAGCAGTACTTCGTCCCCGCCTTTCCCCGCCCCGAGGGCTACGCCACCGAGGAAGCCCTGCTGGAGGCCCTGACCCTCCGGGGCACCGAGGCCCGCTACGGCACCCCGCTGCCCGCGCCGGTGCGGGAGCGGATGGAGTACGAGCTGGGCGTCATCAATCGGGCGGGGTACGCCGGCTACTTCCTGATCGTCCAGGATTTCATCCAGGCGGCCCGGGATCGGGGGATTCCGGTGGGGCCGGGCCGCGGCTCGGCCGCGGGCTCGCTGGTGGCCTATGGTCTGGGGATCACCAATGTCGACCCGCTGCGGTTCGGCCTGCTGTTCGAGCGGTTCCTGAACCCGGAGCGGGTGTCGATGCCGGACATCGACGTGGACTTCTGCTTCGAGCGGCGTGGGGAGGTCATCGAGTACGTCCGGCAGCGTTACGGCCGTACCAGCGTGGGGCAGATCATCACCTTCGGTACGCTCAAGGCCCGGGCCGCGGTCAAGGATGTGGCCCGCCTGCTCCGGATCCCCCCCGGTGAGGCAGACAGGCTGACCAAGCTCATCCCCTCGGGCCCCGCCTACGCCCTCACGGTGGAGGAGGCCCGGGACAAGGTACCCGAATTCCGGGACCTGGTCGGGAGCAGTCCCCAGTATGAACGCTGTATCCGGCTCGCCAGCCGGATCGAGGGGATCAGCCGTCACGCCTCGGTGCACGCCGCCGGTGTGGTCATCGCGCCGGGCCCACTCAGCGAGTACGTGCCGGTCTGCACCGCGCCCACCCGGGGCTCCGGGCAGGCGCCCGAAGGTGACGACGCGATCATCACCCAGTTCGAAATGGGACCGCTGGAAAAGGTCGGCATGCTCAAGATGGAC
The DNA here is from genome assembly GCA_937871775.1 of uncultured Gemmatimonadota bacterium. GTDB lineage: Bacteria > Gemmatimonadota > Gemmatimonadetes > Gemmatimonadales > GWC2-71-9 > JADJOM01. The sequence goes on from CALMOP010000326.1 coordinate 8,607, forward strand.
ATGCTCGGCCTGAAGACCCTGACGGTGATCCACGACGCGGTTGCCATGATCCGGGAGCGCCATGGGGTAGCCGTCGACATGGACGGACTTGATCTCGAGGATCCCGCGGTCTATACCCTGCTCCGGCAGGGCCGCACCGCCGGCATCTTCCAGTTCGAATCGGCCCTGGCCACCGAAACCCTGCGGAACATGCGCTGCGACCGGTTTGACGACCTGGTCGCCTCCAACGCACTGCTCCGCCCCGGCCCGCTGGATACCGGGATGCACCTGGTCTTCATCCGGCGCAAACTGGGCCAGGAGCCGGTTCGCTACCCTCACCCCGATCTGCAGGAGATCCTGGAGCCGACCTACGGGGTCATCACCTATCAGGAGCAGGTGATGCGGATTGCGAACGTGCTGGCCGGGTTCAGCCTTGCCGAAGCCGACGTGCTGCGGAAGGCGGTCGGCAAGAAGGACGCCGAGCTGATCCGCCAGGAGCTGGGCACCTTCGTGGAGCGGGCGGTGGGCCTGGGCCATCCCCGGAAGCTGGCGGAGGAGCTGGCCCAGCAGATTGAGACCTTCGGGCGCTACGGGTTCAACAAGTCGCATTCGGTGGCGTACTCGATCCTCAGCTACCAGACCGCCTGGCTCAAGACCTACTATCCCGCCGAGTTCATGGCGGCCCTGTTGTCGTCGGAAATCGGCAGCACCGACAAGGTGGTACAGTACATCAACGAGGCCCGCGAGCTCGGGCTCGAGGTGCTGCCGCCCGACGTGAACGAGTCGGGATTCAAGTTCACCGTCATCGGTGACCACCGGATCCGCTTCGGGCTGGGGGCGGTGCGGAATGTGGGACGGGGCGCCATCGAGTCGATGATCCAGGGGCGGCGCGACCAGCCGTTCACGGCCCTGCGCGACTTCAGCCAGCGGATCGACCTCCGGCTCTGCAACAAGCGGGTCCTCGAATCCCTGATCGCGGCCGGCGCCCTGGACGACCTGGGAGGCCACCGGGCCGAGCTCACCGCCGCGCTGGACGAAGTGCTCCGGGAAGCGCAGCTTCTGCAACAGGAACGGGAGGCGGGCCAGGCCTCGCTGTTCGGGGAGGCCCCGTCCAGCCGGCCCGGTCAGACCGCCCTGCCGGAACTGCCAGCCTGGTCGGAGCAGGAACGGCTCACCCGCGAGAAGGAAGTGCTGGGATTCTTCATCTCCGGGCACCCCCTGGAGCGATTTCGCGCCGAGGTCGAGGTCTTCGGGTCCCGCACCACGGCGACCCTCAGCGAGTGGGGTGAACACCAGGTCACGGTGGCCGCGGTGGTCACCCTGGTGAAGCGCCAGATCAGCAAGAAGACTGGCAAGGAATACGCGCGGCTGACGCTGGAGGACTTCCAGGGCACCGCCGAGGCCATCGTCTTCCCGGATGCGTGGGCCCGGCTGAGCCAGATCATTGCCCCGGACCTGGCGGTGCTGCTCACCGGCGGCTTCAGCGCCCGGGATCGTGGCGAGGAGCGGGCCCCGTTCGTGGTGGAACAGGCCCGGCCCCTGGCCGACCTCAAGGCCAGTGGGGCACTGGGGGTGGCCCTCCGGTGGAGCCTGCCGGATGCGCCCACCCCCGAGCAGGTGCGCCAGGTGCTGGCGCTGTGCACCCGATACCCGGGCCCGGCCCCGCTCTATATTGAATGGAGTGACGGCAACGGAGAGCGGCTGCGAGCCCGGGCCCGGCGGATCCGGGTCGCGGCGGAAGATGAGCTGGTCACCGGCCTGAAACAGCTGCTGGGCCCGACGGCGGTCGCCTACGTGAAGGCCGGCTGAACCCCGCGGGGAACTCGTCAGGGAGATCCATGGCCACCACCTACACACTCGAGTTCGAGAAGCCGCTCCAGGAGCTGGAGCGGCAGATCGAGGACCTGCAGAAGCTGGGCTCGGAACGACAGATCGATGTCGCCGAGGAAGCCCGGCTGCTCCAGGCGCGCCTGGACACGCTGCGGGCCGAGATCTACAGCGACCTGACCCCGTTGCAGCGGGTCCAGGTGGCCCGGCATCCCCGGCGGCCCTACAGCCTGGACTATCTCAGCACCATCTTCACCGACTTCATCGAACTGCACGGGGACCGGCTGTACCGGGATGACCCCGCCATCGTCGGAGGCTGGGCCCGGCTGGCTGGCATTTCGGTCATGGTCATCGGCCATCAGAAGGGGCGCGACACCAAGGACAATCTGAAGCGCAACTTCGGCATGGCGCACCCGGAAGGGTACCGGAAGGCCCTGCGACTCATGAAGCTGGCGGCCAAGTTCGGGGCCCCCGTCATCACCCTCATCGACACCCCGGGCGCGTACCCCGGCCTCGGCGCTGAAGAGCGGGGGCAGTCCGAGGCACTGGCCCGGAACATCCTGGAGATGGCCGCCCTCCCCACCCCGATCGTCGCCGTGGTGATCGGCGAGGGCGGCTCCGGCGGCGCCCTGGCGCTCGGAACCGCGGATCGGATCCTGATGCTGGAGAACTCGGTCTACTCGGTGATCTCCCCCGAGGGCTGCGCCGCAATTCTCTGGAAGGACTCGTCCCAGCGCGAGCGGGCCGCGGAGGCCCTGAAGCTGACCGCCCAGGACCTGCTGCGGATGCAGTTGATCGATGAGATCCTGCCGGAGCCGATGGGCGGCGCCCATCTCGACCCCGAGGCCGCCGGGGAAGCCCTGCGGGAAGCCCTGATTCGTCATGTCAACGAGCTGCGCAAGATCCGCCCCGAAAAGCTGGTGCGCCGCCGCGGCGAGAAATACGCCGCGATGGGCGCCTACTCCGAGGCCTGATGCCCCAGACCGTCGAAGTCCGCTTCAAGGGCACCCGGCGGGGGTTCTTCCTCTGGCCGGAGGACACCGATCCCCTGCGGCAGAGCGAGGCCGTGGTGGTGGAGGCCGACCGGGGTCAGGACCTGGGGCGGGTCCACAGCACCGGCGATGTGGCCCGCAAGAAGTGCAGCGGGTGTAACTCCTGTGCCACCACGCCGCCCGCACCGGAACCGGCGATCGCGGAGTCGCTCGCGGCCACCGAGCCGGTGGAACCGGACACCCCGGCCCGGGAGCCGGCAACCGCCCCCGCCCCTGCCAACCCGGACCCGGCGCTGCAGGCGGTGCTCCGGCGAGCCACCTCGGAGGACCTCCACACCGCTACGGACCTGCGCCTCGCCGAGGAGGAAGCCCGGCGGCACGCCATCGAAAAGGTGCGCCACCACAAGCTCGAGATGAAGGTGAGCGACGCCGAGTGGCAATGGGACCGCTCCAAGCTCACCCTGTTCTTCACCGCCGAGAAGCGAGTCGACTTCCGGGGGTTGGTACGCGATCTCGCGGGTCGGTTCCGCACCCGCATCGAACTGCGCCAGATCGGGGTGCGGGACGAGGCGGCTCGGCTGAACGGGGTGGGTCGGTGTGGCCGCGCCTATTGCTGCTCGACCTGGCTCTCGGAACTCTCTCCGGTGAGTCTGGCCCTGGCCAAGGACCAGCATCTCTCCCTCAACCCGTCCCAGATCTCCGGCGGCTGCGGACGGCTGCTCTGCTGCCTCAAGTACGAGCATGAGTTCTACGTGGCGTCCCGGAAGCGGTTCCCGCGCGAGGGCAAGAGCCTGAACACCTCACGCGGGATCGAGAAGGTGATCGCCGTCGACATCTTCCGGGAGCGGGTCTTCCTGCGGAACGAGGACGGCTCCCGGATCATCCCGCTGCTCCAGTTGCAGGAGGAGTTGGAGCACCCGGCGCCAGTTTCCACCGCCCTGCCGGGGCCGGTCACTCCGAGCCCGCGCCCCGACCACGGCCCTGATCGGAACCGGCTGCGCCGACCGCCGGAGCCGGCCGCCCGGTCCACGCCTCCCCGCCCACCAGCGCCCCTGCCACAGCCACCGCCGGCCCCAGCCACCACCGGCGAGGCGATTCCTCCGGCACGGCGACGGCGGCGGCGGCGTGGAGGCCGGGGCGGTCGGGGGCCCAGAGACGGACCGGCGCCCTCGGGACCCTCCGAGGAGTAAGTGGCCCGGTTCTTCATCACCACCGCCATTGATTACTCCAACGGCGACCCCCACATGGGGCACGCGTTCGAGAAGATCGGCGCCGACTGCATCGCCCGCTACCGTCGGCTCCGCGGCGACCAGGTCTGGTTTCTCATCGGAATGGATGAGCATGGGCAGAAGGTGGCCCAGGCCGCCGCCGACCGAGGCGTCACCCCCCAGGCGCTGGTGGACCAGATCGCGGCCAGCTTCCAGGACAGCTGGCGGGCGCTGGCCATCTCCCACGACCAGTTCATCCGGACCACGGCCCCGGAGCACCAGGCCGGCGTCCAGGAGTTGATCGGGCGGATCTTCGAGCGCAACCCCGACGATTTCTACGAACGGACCTATCGCGGGCTCTACTGCGTCGGCTGCGAGTCGTTCAAGACCCCAGCCGATCTCGTCGACGGCCGCTGTCCCCTGCACCCCACCCGGACCCTGCAGGAGGTGGAGGAGAAGAACTGGTTCTTCCGGCTTTCGCGCTACCAGGGGTTCCTGCAGGATCTGGTGGACCGACGGCCGGAGTTCGTGCAGCCCGAGATCCGCCGCAACGAGATCCTGGGCCTGCTGCGCCAGGGCCTGGAGGACGTATCGGCCAGCCGCAGCCGCTTCAGCTGGGGGGTACCCTTTCCGAGACCCACCGGAGACGGCGAGCCCCAGACCACCTACGTCTGGTTCGACGCACTGCCCAACTACTGGACCGCCGCCCGCTTCCCGGGATCCGGAGCCTCCTGGCCGGCCAGTCTGCATGTCGTGGGCAAGGATATTACCCGGTTCCATTGCGTCATCTGGCCCGCCATGCTCCACGCTGCCGGCCTGCCGGTTCCGGAGCGGGTGTGGGCCCACGGCTTCATCAACTACGGCGGCGACCGCCTCTCGAAGAGTGCCGGGGTGCAGCTCGACCTGCGGGAAGCGATCCAGCGTCACGGGCCGGATGCGCTGCGTTATTTCCTGCTCCGCGAAGTGGGCTTCAGCAACGATGGGACCTTCAGCTGGGAGCGGCTCGACGAGCGCTATGTGTCGGATCTGGCCGACGGACTGGGCAATCTCGCCAGTCGCTCGCTGGCGATGGTGGAGAAGTACCGCGGGGGCACCGTCCCGTCCGACCACCCGAGTCCGCTTGACCAGGCTGGTGAGGAAGCGGTCGCGGAGTACTGTCGGGCAATGGACCGGCTGGATCTCCGCGGCGGTGCGGAGGTGGCGTGGACCCTGGTGAGCGCGGCCAACCAGTACATCGTGCAGACCGCCCCCTGGAGTCTCGCCAAACAAGGTCGGGATCCTGAGCTCGATGCGGTGCTCTCCGCCCTGGTCCGCTGTCTGATCCGACTGGCGGTTCTGCTCCAGCCGTTCATGCCCGGGAAGTCCGGGGAGCTCTGGCAGCTTGCCGGACAGGAGTTCCCGCTGGCCACCGCCTGGGATGCGGCTGAGCGACCACGGGCTGGCGGCAGCAAAGTGCGAAAGCCGGAAGGGCTCTTCCCCAAACCCACAACTGCAAATAGTTGACAGTAAATAACTTAGACACAAGCGCCGAGGCTTGACACCCCCGGTCCAGAAGGCCATACTACCCCTCCCCTGAGGAGACCCCCGCGGAGCGGCGGGAGTCCGGGCACGGGATTTTCTCAGTCCGCTGGGTAGTTCAGCCGATAACCCGGGATATTGATGTCCGAACGGAAGTGGACCGTCGTGGTCGTACCGCCGGGCGTGGGCGCCTCGAAGGTGATCGAGGTCTCTCACCGCCTGCTCAAGACTGCCACTGGCTTCGGCACGGTGGTGGCGCTTGGGGCACTGGTCCTGGGCTACGGCTTGGTCTCCCGCTCGCTCAACCTGCGGCATGCCGATCAGCTGGAACGGCAGAATGCCGCACTTGCCGAAGAGCTGACCCGACTTCACAGCCAGCTGAGCAGCCTG
>CALMOP010000327.1 GCA_937871775.1 uncultured Gemmatimonadota bacterium
GAGGTCGATGTAGACCTTCTCGTCTCCGGGACAGTAGAACGGACCCGTCGCCGTCTCGGCGAAGCCACACGCGGACTGCACCCCATCCCGGAACAGGACCAGTCTGGCGTCGCGGTAGCGTTCTCCCAGTCGGGGGAACAGCCGGGACCACTCCGTCTGGGTACTGTCGAGCACAGCGGACACGAAGGCCGCCAGCGAGTCCTCGTGGGCCTGCGCCCCGGGGGAGAGGATGGTCGGTGAGGCGGCGCCAGCGTTCATGCCGGCGCCAGCGCCGATCAGCGAGAAAAAGTCCCGCTTGAAAAGGACGCTGAGGACCAGCAGGATGAGCATTCCGCCCAGGCCCAGGTGAAGACCTGGTCCCCGTCCCCCGCCGGTTCCTCGTCGGTCCTCGACATTGGTACTCATGGGGCCGCGGTTCCAGCGCATGGATCCTCCGAGGGGGCAGGCGGGGGAATATGCGCGAGTGGTCGATTATCCGGCTAGGTCCCCGGAACCGAGCCAAGGGCCAAGTCGCTGCGCCGGTGCAGCAGTGCCGACCGATTCCATCGATCCGGCGCCGGGTCAAAGATCACAACAAATATTCCAAGCAGTTGTTAACAATGGAGTTGCCGCTGCGGGACCAGGCCAGTGCGATCCTCGCTGGCCGGCAGGTCTTTTGCATTTGACGCTCCAACTTGGCCCCGCCTGCTACACAAACTCCCCTGGGGGACGCCATGACCCTGAGCCGCGCCGTCACGCCCCCGCCCCTGCCGGAAGTGAAGGATCACTCCTGGGGGCCGTGGTACCATTGCCCCAGCGCCCCGGGAATCGACGTCCGGGTCCGTCGCTCGCTGCCCCCGCCCGGCACCGGGGGGATCATCTGGCTGTTCCAGTTCAGCAACCGTCGCGGGGGCCGGGCCGTAATCCGGTGGAAGGTGGGCATGGGGCCGGGCGATGCCTGGGCCCCGCACGATTGCCCCCTCGAGGTGGATGAGATTTTCACCGGCATGGTGCAGCTGCCCACGGCGGGCCCGGTCTGGGTTGATGCCGTAGTCGGCGAATAGCCGCGACGGGCCCGATTCACCCCCGGCTGGCGACCACTGGCCTTCGGTCCGGGTCCTCCCTTTATTCCAGACATGCCAACCCCTCGTCTGGCAGTACTGCTTAGTCTGGGTGCCCTGGTCCTCGCCTGCTCCAGCCAGGAGCCGAACCGGGGCGCCGCGTCATTAAACCTCATTTCGGGGAACAACCAGACCGGCGGCGCGGGCACTGCGCTCTCGGTGGTGGTGCAGGTCAACGACCGGAACGGCACGCCGGTGAGTGGCACGGAGGTGAGTTTCGCGGTCATCGCCGGCGGGGGCAGCGTTACCACCCCGAGTGTGACGACCTCCAGCTCCGGCCGGGCGAGCACCCAGTGGACCCTGGGACAGACCGCGGGGGCCGTGAGCACTCTGACGGCGAGCGCGGCTGGCCTGAGCGGCTCTCCGCTGTCCTTTTCCGCGACCGTGATCGCGGGGACGGCCACGACCGCCAGCCTGGTCCAGGGAGACGGACAGACGGCCGGCGCCGGTCAGGCCCTGTCTCAGGCCGTCATCGCCGAGTTCCACGACGCATTTGGCAACCTGGTCTCCAACCAGCTGGTCACCTGGACGGTCACCGGCGGTGCCGGCTCCATCGTGGCAGGCAGTTCGGTCCCGGACGTCCAGGGTCGGGTCTCCGCGAACTGGACCCTCGGGTACGAGTTTGGCGGCGGGCACAGCTTGCGGGCCAGTGTCGGCGGAGCGACCGTGAGCGCCACGGCCACCGCCACAATCCCCAGTGGTTCCACCCTTGCGATTGACCCCACGGCCAATAACCAGCGCGGGCCGCCGGGGCAGGCCCTGGGCCTGCCGCTCCGTGTCATGGTAAAGACTTCCGGGCAACGTGGGATCGCCAAGGTCCCGATCGACTGGCAGGTGGTGAGCGGGGGTGGGAACCTGGCTGCGACGCCGACCCTGACCGATGCCACCGGCGCCGGTGCGACCACCTGGACGCTCGGTCCCGGCGCCGGGCTGCAGGCCGTCTCGGCCGGCAATGCCTCGCTGACGCCTGTCACGGTTTCCTTTTCGGCAACCGCGGTCGTCCCACCGCCCTCGTCGATCATCGGGTCCGTGAGCGTGGTGGACGCCACGGTGAACTCGCTGCAGGGCGTGCCGCGGGCCCGGCGCGGTGCCCCGCTGGCGCTGGGGACTGACGCCATCATACGCCGGCCGCGGGCCCGCCGGGCCGCGACCCCCGACTATCTCCCCGACGTCCTGCTGGTGAAGTACAAGTCTGGTGCCATCGGCGCGCTGGCAGGCCCGGTCGCTGCGGCCTCGGTGGCGAGCGCTGAGGCCGTCGGTCAGGCCATCCGGAGCCGCCTCACGACCCATACGCTGTCCGGAAAGCTGGCCATTACAGGGGTGTCACCGGTCATCCGATTGGCCCGGCTCAAGGTCGCCCGGCCAGGTGACCTGGATTCGGTGGCCCGAGTGCTGGCGAGCGATCCCGCCGTCGAGATGGTGGGACGCGATGCACGGGTGTATGTGGACCAGTCGGCGGTACATCCCGGTACGGTTCCCAACGACGCCTGGTATCCCGTCCAGTCGTGGCACTACACCATGCTGGACCTGCCGCGCGCCTGGTCCACGACCACGGGCAGCTCCAGCGTGATCGTGGCGGTCATCGATGATGGGATCCGGTTCGAACATCCATCCATCGGGGCCACCGGTGCGACCTACCTGACGGGCGGGGGCAATATCCGGAACGACGGTTATGACTTTACCTCCTCGGAAACGGTCCGGGTTTGTGGGGGCGTATCGATTGACCATACCGGTGACGGGGACGGCTACGATCCCGATCCGACCATTCCGGACAGCCGTGAGGATTCCACCAACGCTGCTGGCGCCTTCGTGTGCCTGGGACCACCGATCAATGGCGGCGCCCACGGGATGCACGTCGCGGGCACCATCGGTGCCAAGGGGAACGATGCGGCCTCGGTGCTGGGTGTGAACTGGACCGCCAGCATCCGGCCAGTTCGAGTGGTCGGCATCGGTGGAAGCGGTTCGTACTACGATATGGCGCAAGGGGTGCTCTACGCCTCGGGCCTGCCGGCCGACAACGGCGCGGGGGGAACCGTCACCGTGCCAGGGGGATTGCCGGCGCGCATCATCAACATGAGTCTCGGCGGACCCTGTTTGGCGCCCCAGTTCGACCCGTTGCGCGCTGCAGTGGTTGCCGTGACCAATCCCGCCCGGCCCAATGGTGGTGTCCTGGTAGTGGCGGCGGCGCACGAGCGGGCGGGCCGGCGGGGCCTTCGGGATTCACGGTGAGGTGACCGTCGGCGTTGATGC
>CALMOP010000328.1 GCA_937871775.1 uncultured Gemmatimonadota bacterium
GATCCGGAAGCGGATATCGAAGGTCAGGCCGAGAGACGCTGCGAGATTGCGTGAAAACTGGGCCTGGCCCTTGCCCTCGGCGTTGGTGGTCAGCACCTGCGGGGTCGCGAGCTGGCCCAACGTCAGCCAGGCCTCACTGGTGCACAGGCCGTCAGGGGAGTCCGCCGCCCGCTGCAGCCGATAGGCCGTGTTGGGCGCCAGATGCTCCACCCGGGTGTCGAGGTAGGCGATGACGTCGGCATCCACCGGCTGCCGGAACTTGAGTTCGCCCTCGGCGTCGGGGACCCCGCGCAGTTCGACATTCAGGCTGTAATGCGCGTGGCTGGCCTCCCGTGAGGCGGTAAGAGCCTCGGAGGGAGCAGTGGGGTCGATCTGGTCCGGGGAACAGGCAGCCGCCAGGATCACGGCTACGGTCAAGGGGAATCGAGTAGCGGCACGCATGGGACCTCCAGAAGTAGTAGGCCGGGCAACCGGCTGCCGTCGCGGTCGGCGGGATCGGGGGTGATCCGGAGTGCCGAGCCGCACACCATGGCCAATCCAGCATAAGAGCGGCGAGTGATGCTGCCGTGACGCCGCTGTGATCTGGAACAGCGGCGCTGGGTTACCACCATGGCGCCAGTCCCGAGTCCGGGTGACGCAGGGAGCGACCGCCGCAACGGGAGGCGGTTTCGGACCATCGCTCTAGCGGCGCTCGGGACGACCGGTACATTCCGAAGCATCAGGAGCGTGTACGCCGGGATACCCGGAGTACCCCCCCCCGGCGGTGCCATGCTCTATCTGCAGACCCTCGGCGCGGTCGACCTTCGCGGTGCGACGCGTCTCGAGATCCGCCCCATCCTCGCCCAGCCCAAACGCCTGGCCTTGCTGGTCTTCCTGGCCCTGGCCGGCAAGGCAGCCTTTCGTCGGCGAGACACCATTGTGTCGATGTTCTGGCCGGAGCAGGACGAGCACCACGCCCGCAGCGCCCTCCGCCAGGCCGTCAGGTTCCTCCGGGTTGAATTAGGCGCGGCGGCAATCGTAAGCCGGGGCGAGGAGGAAATCGGACTGGACGCCGGCCTGCTTCAGTGTGACGCCCTGGAGTTCGAAGCAGCCTGTGCGGCGCTGGAGTGGGAAGCGGCGCTGGAGATCTATCGGGGCGACCTGCTCACCGGCTGGACCCTTGCCGATGTGTCCTCCGAGTTCGAGGGCTGGTTGGAAGCCCAGCGCGGTCGGTTGCGTCGGCTCGCCTCACAGGCGGCCTGGGCCCGGGTCGAAGCCGCGGAGCGGCTGGGAGATCCGGTGGCTGCGGCGCCGCTGGCCCGCCGTGCCGTTGAGCTCTTCCCCTACGATGAGGCTGGCCTGAGGCGGCTGATGCGGATCCTCGATCGCCGGGGTGACCGGGCGGGGGCCCTGCACGCCTACCAGTCCTTCCGCAGCAGACTCCATACCGAGTACGGAGTCGGGCCCTCTCCGGAAACGGAGGCGGTGGTCGCCGCGATCCGCTCCCGGGCCGAGCCCATCTGGGAGTCGCCCCTCCGCGGCTGGCCGTCGGAATCGGCCAAGCCCGCTCCGCCGTCACCAGCGTGACCACCCCTCCAGTACAGATTCGCGATGCCTTCGCCGCTCAATATCCGATCGAGCGGGCCCTCGGCCGCGGTGGGATGGCCACAGTCTATCTGGCCCGGGATCTCAAGCACCAGCGCCTGGTCGCGCTCAAGGTCCTGCATCCCGAACTGGCGGCCGGCCTGGGTAGCGAGCGGTTCCTGCGCGAGATTCGCATCGAAGCCAACCTGCAACACCCTCATATCCTGCCACTGCACGACTCCGGCGATGCCGGTGGGTTCCTGTTCTACGTGATGCCCTACGTCGATGGAGAATCCCTCCGCCAGCGGCTGGTCCGGGAGGGTCCGCTGCCCTTGCCGGACTGCCTCCGGATCGTCGCCGATGTCGGCGAGGCGCTGGCCTACGCCCACGACCGCGGCGTGGTCCATCGCGATGTCAAACCGGAGAACATTCTGCTCAGCGGCGGCCACGCCCTGGTGGCCGATTTCGGGATCGCCAAAGCGCTGGAGGCGGCCGGCGACACCAGGCTCACCGAGACCGGCTGGGGTCTGGGGACCCCGGCGTACATGAGTCCCGAGCAGATCGCCGGTGGAACGGTAGATGGTCGTAGTGACATATACGGGTTGGGGTGCGTGCTGTACGAATTACTCGCCGGCCAGCCCCCGTTCGTGGGAGCCAACGCGCGAGCCATCTTCAATCGGCATCACCTCGATCCGGTCACCCCAGTGAGCGCTGCGCGGCCCGAGGTGGCGCCGCACATCGACCACGCGGTGCTCCGGGCCCTGGCCAAGGAACCGGAGGACCGGTTCAAGACGGTCGCGGAATTCCTGGATGCGTTGCAGGTCGCGCACGCCAGCCAGTCGGTTCCTCAGGGTGTTCCCGGTTCGACCCCCGGGGCGGCAACGCCCCTTCGGTCCCCATCAGGGGCCCGGCACGAGCCGTCGTCGGGCGCAGGATCGGCATTGGCTAGACCCCGGACCGCGCTGGTCGTCTTCGCGGTTGTGGGGGTGCTGGCCATTGCCGGGTACTTGGTGGCCTTTGGCGGGGGTGGTGGCGGAGGAGGTGCAGCCAGGGGGGCGTCAGTGGCGGTCGTGCCGATCGAAGACCTGGGCGGGGACACCAGCCAGGCCTACATCGCTGAGGGCCTGACCAACGAGCTGATCACCGATCTCACCAGAATCCAGGCACTGCGGGTCATCAACCGCCAGACCATGCAGCAAATGGCGAACGACCACCCCGACGGGGTGACTCCCAAGGAGGTAGCCAGCAAACTCAAGGTAGACGCGGTGGTCACCGCGACGCTGCAGTGGCTCGGGGACACAGTCCACCTGACCGCCCAGGTGACGCTGGCGGGGGAGGATCGCACGCTGTGGGCCGAGAGCTACGATGCGCCCCGGGGGGACCTGCTCAAGGTGCAGCGGGACATCGCCCGGGCGGTGGTCGAGCAGCTCCGCGGCCGGCTCTCGCCCATGGAAAGGGCAGAGCTCAGCGCGGCCCGGCCGGTGGATCCCGAGGCACTCGATCTGTACGAACGCGGCAGGCGCCTCTCGAACAAGCGTGGAGAAAAGAACCTGCTGGCGGCAGTTCAGTTCTTCGAACAGACGCTGGATCGGGATCCCTCGTTTGCGCTGGCCTATTCGGGCGAAGCGGACGCCTACGTACAACTGGGCTACGCCGGCGCACTGCCACCAGCCGTTGCGTTTGGAAAGGCGCGCGCCGCGGCCGAGAAGGCGCTGGCGCGCGACTCGACCCTGGCTGAGCCCCATGCCGCCCTGGCCTACGTGCGGTTCTACCATGACTGGGATTGGGCCGCGGCCGAGCGGG
>CALMOP010000329.1 GCA_937871775.1 uncultured Gemmatimonadota bacterium
CGGCCGGCGAGGTCGGTCGGCGACCTGCTACACACTCAGCAGGCAAGGGCCCAATCGGATCGACCTGCGAGACTTTGCCTAGATCAGGTTGACGAGGAGGCGAATGCCCTCGGGCTTCAGCTTCTACTTCCAGGCCTGGCTGGCCGACCTCAACCGGCTGTACCGCGCGGAACCCGCCCTGTTCCAGCGGGACAGCGAACCGGATGGGTTCGAGTGGATCGACTGCACCGACGCCGCTGGCAGTACGGTGAGTTTCCTCCGCTGCGGCCGGGAAGGCCGCCGGCTGCTGTGCGTGGCCAACTTCACCCCGATGCTGCAGCAGCACTATCGGGTGGGCGTGCCGACGGCCGGTCGCTGGACCGAGCTGCTGAACAGCGATGCCGTCGCTTATGGGGGCGGCGGTCACGGCAACCTCGGCGGAGTCGAATCCACCGGGGAGGGGGCCCATGGCCGGCCAGCCTCGCTCGACCTGGTGCTGCCCCCGCTCGGATTCCTGGTGCTGCGGGAGCCGGGGCCCGCGCGGTGAGCGGCGCCGTCGGCCGCGCCTTTCTGACCCCGGGCCCAGCGGGTAGTTTGAACAGATGCACTCGGCCCCGTTCTACTACCGCCTGACCGAGGGGATCCGGATTACGGTCCGGCCAACCTTCCTGCCGGAACGCTCCAATCCCGGAGCGCAGCAGTACGTGTTTGCCTACGCGGTCCGGATCGAAAACGTGGGTGAGCGCAGGGCCCAGCTGCGCTCCCGTCGCTGGCTGATTCACGATTCCAGCGGCGAGGGGACGGTGGTGGAAGGGGAGGGGGTGGTGGGCGAGCAGCCGACCCTGGCCCGGGGCCAGGCCCACGAGTACCAGAGCTTCTATGTCCTCAAGTCTCCCTCCGGGTTCATGGAAGGCGAATACTTCTTCCTGCGCGAGGACGGGACCGCCTTCGCGGCGACGATCCCGCGATTCCTGCTCGAGATCCATGGCGCACCCGGGCCGCTCCCCTAGCCGGTCGCTGCCGGACCGATTGCTGGCCGCCCTGGGGCGGCTGGCCCCGGGTACCGAACCGCTGCTGGTGGCGGTCTCGGGCGGCCTCGACTCCATGGTGCTGCTGGAGCTGCTGCTGCAGACCCGGGAGCAGCATGGTCGGCCGCTGCTGGTCGCCCACCTGGACCACGGTATTCACCCCGAGAGTGCCGCCCCCCGGGACCTGGTTCGGCGGCGCGCCGCCGCCGCGGGGGTGGAGTGCATCGTCGGGTCGGCGGGCCTCGGACCGGGAGCGGGGGAGACCGGCGCCCGGGTGGCGCGCCTCCGCTGGTTGCGGGAAACCGCCAGCGCCAGGGGCGCGCGCTGGATCGTGACCGCGCACCAGCGGGACGATCAGCTCGAGACCGTCCTCATGCGACTGCTCCGGGGCTCGGGCCCTGCCGGCCTCGCGGGAATGTCGCCAGTGGGGCGGGGCATGCTGCGTCCCCTGCTGGGCGTTTCCCGCGCGACCCTGCAGCGCTACGCCATCCGCCAGGGACTCACCTGGTGGGAGGACCCCGCCAACCGGGAATCCCGTCACCTCCGCTCCTGGATCCGAACCACGCTGGTACCGCTGCTGGAACAACGGCTGCCGGACCTCAAGCGCCGGCTGGCTGGTGCGAGTCGCCAAGCCCGGCTCGATCGCACTGCCTGGCGGGCGGCCTTGCGGGAGTGGCCTGGCCTGGGATGGAGCCGGGAGACTGGCCGACCCTCACTTGCCTGGCAAACGCTGCTGGCCCTTCCCTCCTCACTGGCCGCGCAGTTGGTTGCCGCTCTGGTGCGTGAGGTTGGCGGCCCCGGCGGAGTCCGTCGCATCGGTCGCGCCCTGACGGCGCTCCGTTCCGCGCCCAGCGGGGCCCGGGCGGACCTGGGCGGAGGCTGGCGGCTGGAGCGCGCCTTCCACCGGCTGCTGCTGTTGGCGCCCGAGGGGCCCGATGTGGAGCCGAGGCGCTCGGTAACCGCGGTCTCGATTGACGGCCCGGCCGGCGAGACCCGGTGGGGTCCCTGGCGAGTCCGATGGGCCACCGAGCGGGCACCGCCCAGGCAGGCTCGCGACGGTTCCACCGCGTGGTTCATCCCGGGGGAACTGGCGCTGCGGCACTGGCGGCCCGGCGACCGGCTGGCCCCCCTGGGTGGCCGCGGACAACGACTGGCGGTGCGGGTCTTCCAGGATGCCCGGGTTCCCCGGTCGGAGCGGGCAGATTGGCCGCTGCTGTGCGGAGCGGGAAGGCTGGCGTGGATTCCGGGAGTCTGCCGTTCCGGATTGCTGTTGCCGGAACCGGGCGCCCCGGCGCTCCGGATCGACGTCGATGTCGCCCGCTGATCTCCGGCTGGGCAGCCGCGGCCTGCGCGGCGTGGTCTTCTCCGAACCTCAGATTCGGCAGCGGGTCGCGGATTTGGGCGAGGAGATCACCCGGGCCTACCCGGAGGGTGATCTTCTGGTGATCGGGCTGCTGAAGGGCAGCTTCATCTTCCTCGCGGATCTGGTCCGGGCCATCCGCCGACCGCTCCAGGTCGATTTCCTGGTGGCCAGTTCCTACGGCAGTGCCTCGGTCTCGAGCGGGGAGGTCCGGCTGTTGTACGAACCGGCGGTCCCGCTCCGGGGCAGGCATATCCTGCTGGTCGAGGATATTATTGACACCGGCAGGACGCTGAACCGGCTGATCGATCTGCTGGGCGCGCGCAGCGCGAAGAGTCTCGAGATCTGCGCGCTGCTCGACAAGCACCTCGCCGATGAGGTCCTGAAGACCAAGGTGCGGTTCGTGGGCTTCGATGCGCCGCATGAGTTCCTCGTCGGCTACGGCCTCGACCACGCCGAGGATTTTCGCCACCTGCCGTTCGTCGCCAGTCTGGCGGAATGACCATGAGAGAGGATCGTCGAACCCGACATGGCTGACCGTCTGCCGCCGCCGCCGAAGCCGAGCTGGGCCCGCTTCTCGAAGACGCTGGCCTTCTGGGTCATCGTGATCCTGGTGCCGGTGGT
>CALMOP010000330.1 GCA_937871775.1 uncultured Gemmatimonadota bacterium
ATGGCCCGGCCCCTGCTGGTGCCGCGGGCGGTCTACTACTACGCGGTGCGCGGCGGGTACCGCGATCCCCAGCCCTACCTGGTGATGGAGCAGAAGCTGTGGAGCGGGGACCAGACGATGCCGGGCGATACGGGCCTGCTGGGGCTCCTCAAGAAGCGGCAGAGCCAGCAGATCATGCATGTGGGTGGCCTCCCCTGGTGGACCGCGACTGGAGACATCGGCTAATGGTGATGCAGGCGCAGGCGGGTCGCCCCATGATCCCCATGGAACAGGTGGGGGGCTCGTTCATGGCCACGGTTGCTAACGACGCCGGGGAGGAAGGGTCGGTCTACTATGCCGAGAACATGCTCCCGCTCGATACCGATAACCCGCAAAGCCCGTGGGCCTCGGTCGGATTCTGGCAGAATCAGGGGACGGGAACCGCTGGTGGTTCGGCGGTGGTCGCTCACGGCTCCCTGCCCTTGGTGAGCGGGACCGTGGTGAATTGGCAACTCAGCACGACCTCGGGCCTCTGGACCGTCGATGGGGCGGGGACCTATACTAACGTGGTCACGTCGGGCAACTTTACCACGGCAGGGATCACGCTGACGGCCAGTACGGTCTATTACACGGTCGTCTTCAACGGCACCCTGATCGTCACGGACCAGTCCGGCACTCAGGTACCGTGGCGGTGGGACGGCACGTCGGGCGCCGCGAGCCTGACCGAATTGACCAGTGCGCCGGTCGCCTATGGCCGTCCGACCATCTATTACGCCAAGTTGTTCTTCATCAAGAACAGCCAGCGGAATACGATTGTCTGGAGCGAGGAGAACGACCCGACCTCCGGCTATGAGGCGGGCGGCTTCTCCAATGCCTGGGCGCTGACGCAGAGTACCAACGAGAACCTGATCGCCATTGAGGGCGGTAACGAAGGGCTTTACTATGCCCGGCGGAACTCCATTGGCGTGATCCGCGGCGCGGTGACGGACACGTTCCAGACTGATGGTACCCATGACGGGGTGGCCCAGTTCGGGACCGGCGTGCTCGGTGGCTTGATGATCGATGGCAATGACCTGTGGGTCTGGACCGGGAACAGTCTCAAGGTGGTGCCGGCCGGTGGAGCCGCTCGCACGGTATGGACCCATAGCGACCAGTACGGGACTCCGGCCGTTGATGGCGGCGTCGGCGTCTCGGTATGGTCAGTGTCTGATGATGGGCGTGGGCAGATGATCGTCATTCCGCCCGGGGGGTCCACCGGGGGAGTGAACTATCCGACGTTGTGGCTGCCCTTGGCTCGCACGGCGGGTACGGACTATCTCTGTTTGATCGTGGATATGGCCCACTACCGCCCCTTGGGCTGGATCGTCCAAGGAGATTCCGGGTCCATCCAACTCCGGTGGCTCTCGACCTACAATAGCGGGGGCGTCGTGATACGCCCGGCTTTCACGGATTATACCACCGGACGGGTGATGGTACATACCATGACCTTCCAGGCTGCGTCGGATCGGAACGCCAGCGGGACTGCCAAGGAGACCCAGTATGCCCTCGTGGGCCGGAGTCTGACCGTGGGGTCGGGCGAGATCATGGACTACCAGTTCGACCGCCTGGACTTCTCGGCGAGTGCCCAGGCCGGTTCCAATGGACAATGGTCCGTGTTGGCGTCCGCTCTGACCAGTCGCCAGGATCGGACCCCATCGCCAGGCCAATCGCAGACGTTGAGCACTGTCACTGCCCCCGCCGAGATCATGGACCCGGGACGGTTCTCGGTGGGGATGAACCAATCTGGCCGCTGGATTCGCCCCGTCTTCATCTCGGCGGTCACCTCGACAACTGGATTTAGCGGTGGCGGCATGCGGCTCTATGGCTGGACCGTGTGGGCCTACCCGCTGGGTGGGGGACCCAAAGTGCCATGACGATCAGCCGCCAATGGGTCTGGGGGTCGGTCTCGGAATACCTGCCGGGGGGGCTGGAAGCCTTTATCCGCCTCTGCAATACCCGGTTCCGTCACTTGGGGGAGAAGCTGGAGTCGGGGGCGCTCTGCTGCGATGCCGGCGACCCACCCGGCTTCATCCCCGGCACCCCGTCCACCGGCACCGGCTCGTTGCCGACCGCGGGCTCCCTGGGGATCACGGACACGTTCACGGACAACACCGGCGTCACGCTCGATCACCATGAACCGGACTCGACGCCCGGCCTGACCTACGACGTGGGTGGGCGCCACTACAAGATCAGTGGCAATCGCATGCTGGCGGCGCCGAACGCAGCTGGCGATGCGGATTGGCGGGCGTGGGCTCAGAGACCAGCCTATGCGTTTGACGGATCCGAATTGTCCTTTGACATTTACGCCCGGACCGCTATTCACGGCATCATGTTCGGCGGGGACCCGGCCGACCACCGGGACTTCTGGTTCTTGAGCATGGTCCAGGTCTCCGGACCCACCGTGCGGATACTGCTCAACCGCGTGGTGGACGATGTGGCGGTGGATGCGTACAACGGGACGAGTTTCAGCTTCGGCACCGACAAGCGGATTGGCATGACGGTCACGAACTCGACCACGGTGGACTTCTGGTATGAGCCAGCCGGTGGCGGGAGCCGGACGATCACCGATACGGCGCTGACCCTCTCCACGGGGTTCAACTATGGCCTCGGTGACTGGGGTTTCCGCACGACGATTGCCGGATTCGCCGGCGGTACCGCGGCGTTGGAAGTGGACAATCTGTCCGGGTTCGGTGTCACGACCGGGAGTGTGGGGACGCTGGCGCGGTGGGCCACTTCGACCATCCTGACCGGCAGCATCGTGGCCCAGAGCGGGACGGCAATTGCGGTCACGGGGTCTGTGGCGACGGCCAAGGTGACGGACACCTATTCCGCGTCGATCACGCCGGATGCCTCGGCCGGGAACTATCACATCATCACGGCCACCAATGGCACCGCCTTTACGATCAATGCGCCCACGGTGACGCCAGCCACCGGGTTCACCGAACGGCTGACGTTCAAGATCAAGAACACCAGTGGCGGCGCGCTGGGGGCACTGACCTGGAACGGGGTGTTCAAGCTGGGGGCCGCGTGGACCCAACCCGCGACTGCATTCAGCCGATCGATCGACTATGACTGGGATGGGACCAACTGGGTCGAAGCGAACCGTTCCGCCGCCGACGTGGCGAACTAGCCAGGAGCAGGAAGATTATGCCCAAAGGAAAGCACAAGAGCCGGACGGAACGGCAAGCCAAGTTCCTGCAGGAATACGACGCCATGCTCACGGCCGCACGAGCGGGTGATCCGGCTGCACAGCAACAGCTCTATGACGCTGCCAACCGCAAAGGTGACAAAAAGGGCCAAGCCGGCAATGAGCGGCTGAACTTCCTCCGGCGTCGGGCCAATGAGGTCCT
The DNA here is from genome assembly GCA_937871775.1 of uncultured Gemmatimonadota bacterium. Classification (GTDB taxonomy): domain Bacteria; phylum Gemmatimonadota; class Gemmatimonadetes; order Gemmatimonadales; family GWC2-71-9; genus JADJOM01. Next base: position 3,369 of record CALMOP010000330.1, read on the forward strand.
GGGGACCAAGTTCGGCACCCTCCATGACAAGAGTTTCTTGAGCAAGGTAGGGCATGTGGTGGGTGGTGCGCTCAAGATCGCAGCGCCTATTGCCGGTGCGCTGATCCCCGGGGTCGGGACGCTGGGGGCTGCCGCCATCGGGGCTCTGGGGAATACCGCGGGCCGGGCGCTGCATGGGGATCGGTTCAATCTCGGGAGCGCCATCGGAGCGGGGACGCTCGCGGCGGGCGGGAACAAACTACTGGGGAACGGGCTGGGGTCGGTGCCGGCCACGAGTGGGGGGGTCCTTCCCACAGGTCCCGGAGGATTGGGCGGCGATGCGGTCAGTCGTGGGGTCAATGCGGGTGGGGGCGGATTGCTGGGCGGTGGCGGTGTCCTCGGCACGGGTTTCAGCGCCCGGGATGCCATCGGGGCCGGGCTCGGGGTGGCTGGGGCGTTCCAGAACGCCAGTCAGCAGAGCCATGCCAATGATCTCCAGAACAAGGCCATGCGGTATGCGGAGCAGGACTGGGCCGCCCGTGGCCCGCTCCGGACGCAGGCGACACAGCGGATGCTGGCTCCGCTCCCGAAGGCCGAGGACCAGAGTGCGTTGTTCGCAGCCAACCAGGTGAATCCTTTTGCGAGGCGGCAGTAAGATGCCCATGCCACAATACGGGATCGGTGATCCCATGAACCAAGCCCGGATCAAGAAGCCGCCCGTGTCGGGGGCCCCGGGAGGGATCAATCTGGCCCCCCCGCCCAAGGTGGGGGCCCTGCCACAGCCAAGCCAGTACACGGGGCCCGTCAAGTCCCCGGCCGCCCCGGGGATGGGGATGGGTGCCCCAGTACCGATGGGGAAGCCCTTGACGCCGGTCACGGGCGGTCCCACGGGGATGGGTGCCCAACTGCCGGCTCCGGGTGCCACCGGGCCAGGGGCCAGCATGCAGGGGCGCTCGTATGGGATGCCGGGTGCACCCACGGGCGGTCC
>CALMOP010000331.1 GCA_937871775.1 uncultured Gemmatimonadota bacterium
CCGGGGGACAGGATGCGGTACCCGGCGATAGGCTCGGAGACCGCGTGGACCATAATCTCCGATTCCACCGCCACTCCGACCGTGGCCAATGCGAGCACTCCCATGGCCAGCGGAACGCTCCACAGGGGTCCCTCGGTGGGATGCGCTTCACCGCCCATCACCGGCCGATGGGTCTTGAGGGAGAACACCAGGCCCAGCAGGTAGGTGATCGCCAGTACGATGGCCACCGCCTCCGACAGATGCAGTTCCACCGCCGGTGGGCCGCCGGGATGCAGGCTGTGGAACAGGGTCGGAAAGATGAGCCCGGTGACCGCCAGCGCCATCATGCCCGAGCTCATACCAGCGGTGGTCCGACTGAAGCGGACGAACGGTCGCTTGAGCCCGCCCGCCACCAGGGACAGGCCCAGGATGAGCAGCAGATTGCCCAGGATGCTGCCGATGATGGAGGCCTTGACCAGATCCACCATCCCGACCCTGAGGGCCGCGAGAGCGATGATCAGTTCGGCCGCGTTGCCGAAGGTCGCGTTGAGAAACCCACCCAGGGTGGGGCCGGTCCGGGCGGCGAGATGTTCGGTCGCCTCACCCATGTACCCGGCCAGCGGGATAGTGGCGAGGCAAGCTGCCCCGAACACGAGGAGTGGAGCCCCGCCGGCGAAGCCGAGGTAGAGGCTGATGGGCAATGCCAGCAGGGGCAGCCTGCGCCAGGTGAACAGCGGGTCCTGGACCGGGGCGATCCGGGGCGGTCGCGCTGCCGCCGTGGGGAGTGCCTCGCGGCCGGCGGGTTCGCGGATCTCTCGAGGCTCCCGCCGCTCCCGTCCCTGGGGCTCCTCCCGGCGATTACCCTTGGCTGGACGCTCGGCCCGGCCGTCCCGGCGCTCGCCCCGCTGCCGCTCGGCCCGCTCCGGCCTGTCGGTGCGTTCCGGCCTGTCGGTGCGTTCCGGCCTGTCGCGGCGTTCCGGCTTGTCGCGGCCTTCCGGCCGATCCGCCGCAGGTGGGGGGGATGGATCCGGCTCGGAACCTAGCGCCTCCCGGACCTTCCCCACCGGTACGCCGAGGTCCCCGAGGCTCGCCGCGACCACGCCTTTTCCGTCGGAGAGCAGCGCGGCCAGGATCTGGGTCGGTCCCGGTTCGGCGCCGCTGCTGGTGGCCCGGGCCTGATCCAGGACCCGCCTGGCGCCGGACCGCAGGCTGAGCGCCGCGGGATCCTCCGGGGCGCCACGGCCCTGAGGGCTGCGCTTTTCGAGCCGTTCCCGGAGTGCTGCCGGGTCCACGGAAAACGCGCTCAGGATGGAAGTGAGCGCCGGTTCTCCCTGGCTCAGCAGGGCGAGCAGCAGGTGTTCGGTTCCGACATAGTCGTGCTTGAGGCGCTGCGCTTCCTGGCGCGCGGTCGCGAGGAGATCGCTCAAAGGGGCTTGGCCTCGTCGATGAGCATGATGGGGATTCCATCCTCGACCGCGTAAACCAGGCGGCAGGCATGGCAGACCAGGGATTCCGGCTCGAGTCGGTATTCGAGGTCTCCCTTGCACTTCGGGCAGACCAGGATCTCGAGCAGTTCAGGGGCAAGTGGCATAGGCACCAGGCGTCAGGAATCAGGGTCGAGGACAGTGCGCCGGTCTGGACCAGACGCTCGCCGCTTGGCGTTTGGCGCCCGCTCGGGGAAACCGAGCCGATCCAGGGCGGCCGGGTTGCGGCGCCAGTTGGGGGACACCTTCACCCAGCAGTCCAGGAACACCGGCGCCCCGACCAGCGCCTCCAGCCGCTCCCGGGCATGCTGGCCGATGGCTTTCAAGGTCCGGCCGCCGCGACCGACCACCATCCCCTTCTGGGATTCGCGTTCGACCAGCAGGGTGACACGAATGTACATCGGGCGCGTATGCTCGCGGAACTCCTCCACCTCGGCCGCGAGCGCGTAGGGGAGCTCCTGCTCCAGCACCTGGAATGCCCCTTCCCGGACGTATTCCGCCGCAAAGAACCGGACCGGCTGGGTGCCGATCTCCTCCGGATCGTATTCGAAGGGGCCGATCCGCAGCAGAGGGCGGAGTGCTTCCAGCAATGGGGCAACCCCCTCCCCGGTGGCGGACGACACCGCGAAGGTGCCCGGTGGGGTGACCCATCGCTCCCCGGAAACCAGATCGGACTTGGTGTAGACGGTGAGGACCGGGACCTCGCGTGGCAGTTCAAGTCCTGCGAGGGACCAGAATCCAGGAGCCGGTGCGTCGGGGGCCGGGTGGAGGTGGAGTATCACGTCTACGCGCCGCAGGACCTCACAGGCCGCCTCCAGCATCCTCGAGTGGAGCGGATAGCGGGGGTCGAGCAGTCCGGGGAGATCGTGGAGCACGAGCTGCGTGTCTGCGGTGGTGACCAGGCCGACGATGGGGGCCCTGGTGGTCTGTGCCTTGGGGCTGACGATCGCCAGGTGGGCCCCGACCAGCCGGTTCAGCAGGGACGACTTGCCGGCGTTGGGCGCGCCGGCGAGGGCGATGTGGCCGGCGCGGGTGGGGACCATGAACAGAGATAGTAGGGGAGAAGCGGGCCGGAAGCTATGAGCGGTTGGCACTCAGGCGGGGCGGCTGTCAGCCACCAGGTCTATCGCCGGGCCGGGGCCCGGCCGGCCTGATCCCGGCGCGGTTGTCGAGCCGCTTGTGCTCGTAGGATGGTTCGATTCGGGTAATGAAGTCGGTCGGATCGGCGCCGCTTTTTGCCGCGGCGGGGGCCGCCGCAGGCGGCTTCGGATGGGCCTGCGCCCCGGCCGCGGCCGGCAGGTGCAGCACCAGGGCCAGGAGCGGGAGGGCGTGGGCCCAGCGCCAGATTCGCATGAGGGCCTCAAGGAGTCGGTTTGGGAGCGGTTGGTCAGAAGCGCGAGGCAAAATTAGGCGCCGGGGCGTCGGGCAGCAATGGCACCAACGGTGTACCTCTCCGGTCGGACAAGGACGAAGCCCGGACATCCTTTCGGACACCGGGCTCCAGGGGTGGCTGGCGACGGCCTACTCTCCCACGATCTCGCGATCGCAGTACCATCGGCGCTGCAGGGCTTAACTGCCGGGTTCGGAATGGGACCGGGTGTGGCCCCTGCGCGCTAGTCGTCAGCCATT
>CALMOP010000332.1 GCA_937871775.1 uncultured Gemmatimonadota bacterium
GTTGTTCAGCCGGGTGACGTTGGTCGGCTCGTCGGCCAGCGGCAGGTGCCGGTCAAGCACCTCGGTGGCAACCACTCGCTCGCCCGCCTGGTCCAGGGTGAATCGGACCACTCGGGGTGGCGCGAGCCCGTTCTGAATCCCCACGATGGAGCGCCCATCGAGCAGGATGCCATCCAATCCGAGCGAGGTCGCACCAGCCGGCACCGTGAGCCGGGTGACCGTGCCGGTGCGGAGGTCCCAGCGCAGCAGGCCGTGAGAATAGTCCGCCAGGTAGACCCATCGCCCATCCGGGGTCGGAGCCACGCCCTGCAGCGAGTGGAATAGCGGATCGCTGAACCACTCCATGGTCTCGGTGCCGGGGCGCAGCCGGTACAGGGCCGGGGTGCGTGAGTCCGAGACAAACACATCTCCCTCAGGCCCGAGCGCAATATCTCCCAGGACGTGGGGTGTCGCCGCCGGAGCGGGGTAGCGGGCCTGGATCGCTCCGCTGACGGGGTCGATGCGCAACAGCGCCGCGATCGCGGAATCGGCCGGCTGGTAACCCTCTGCTGCGGGCAGCCCGGAAGTCGCCGCCCACAGCACCGAGCGGGCCGGGTCGAATCGCACCGCGAAGATGGCGCTGACGCCCGGAGCCCGGCCTACCTGGAGATCGCGCACCCCACCGGCACTGTCCACGGCATAGATAGTCCGGTGCCGCAGACTGGTCACGTAGACTGTGCTAGTGCGCAGGTCGGCGTCGAGCCCCTCGGCGAAGATGGTCGTATCCGGGAGCGCGGCCCACGCCCGGCTCTCCGGGCGTGGTCGAGTGGCGCCTTGTAGCCGCTGCAGCGCCGCCTGCACCAGGGCTCCGGCGCTCATCCGTGCGAGGGCTGGGTCCTCGGCCGTATCGAGGCCGACCTCCATGGTCGCCAGCCGGTCCAGGGCGAGCACCAGTTGGGTGGTGTCACGGTGGCGTGCAGCGAGTACCGCGAGGCCCCGGATGTAGGCGCTCTGCTCCGGCCACCCCATCGCAGCGCGGTGGACGGAGTGCCAGGCCAGGGCGGAGTCGCCCCGGGCGTCTGCTTCGAGGCCCTCCCGCCACGCCGATCGCGCCATCTGGGCAGAGTCGACGATTGCTTTGCCGGCCGCCTGAGGCACCGGCTGGGAGCAGCCCAGCAAGATTGCGCCGAGGGCTGCGACAGTGACGCTGAAGCCGGCGCGCTCACGCCACCCTCCAGTTCGGTGTCCGGTTTCCGGCGGCCGAGTACCCGCTTGGCAGCGCCGTATCGGGGGCCAGCGCTGTGACCGGTACGCATTCATCGCAGGATATTCTTGTAGATCTTCCCATCCTTCATGATCACCAGGAAATTCTTCTCCGGGTCGCCGATCAGGTCGAGGTTGGCGAGCGGGTCGCCGTCGACCAGCAGCAGGTCAGCGAGAGCGTCTGCCTTGACCACGCCAAGCTTGCCTGGATAGGGATTACGCAGGCCCGAGAGCGCGAGCAGATCCGCGTGGCCGTGGGTCACCATCTTGAGGATCTCTGCGGGCGTAAACCAGGTCTTCAACTTGAGGATGTCGGTATTCTGGTTCTTGTTCTGGGCGGGGACAAACATGAGATCGGTTCCCCATGCGAGCTTGACGTTGTACTTCTTGGCCCACTTGTATGCGTTATCCGTGCCCTGGACCACCTGATGCTTCTTGGCTCTCACCGCATCGGTCTGGGTGGCGGGTGCCTCGTCAAGGGCCTGAAGGCTGAGCCAGATTCCCTTCTCGCCAAGCAGCTGTACGGTCGGCTCGTCCAGCAATTGCCCATGCTCGATGCATTTGACGCCTGCCTCGATGGCCCGGCGCACCGCTTTGGGGGTATACGCGTGTACCGTGACATAGGTCCCCCAATCGTCGGCCGCCTCGACGGCGGCTTTCAGCTCGTCGAGGGTGTATTGCGCCACGTCCAGCGGATCGTAGGCGGAGGCAGCCCCACCGCCTGCCATGACCTTGATCTGGGTCGCCCCGGCACGGAGATCCTCGCGGGTGGCGGCCAACACTTCATCTCTGCCGTCAGCGATGAAGCCGATACCCAGCAGCTCACCCCTGGTTATCTCGCCACCGAACCGATGGGCGCGATCCTTCGGCATGCGGAAGTCGCCGTGTCCGGAGGTTTGCGAGATCATGGCCCCGCTGGGGTAGATCCGTGGCCCGGGCACTTTCCCCATGTCGATCATTCTCTTGATGCCAAATACGGGCCCCCCCATATCGCGGGCAGCCGTGAAGCCGCGGAGCAGCATCAGCCTCGCCTCTTCGGTCGCTCTTGCTTCGAGCGTTGCGAAGCTCACCTTGGGGTCCATCAATTGAGCCTGGGAGCTGGCGCTCATGAAGATATGCACGTGCATATCGCTCATTCCCGGCATCAGAGTGCGACCGCCACCCTGAATCAGTCTCACCGAGGTTCCCGGTGGGGGGGCAATGGGAGTCTTCGAGATCGTCTTGATGAGATTGCCCAGCACCAGAACATTCGACGGGGCCGAGAGCCGGTCTGACGTGCCGTCAAAGATGCGAACATTCTGGATGAGCACGGCGGTGGGTTGCAGAGCCTGGGCATGCGCCGCAGGCGTCACCGCACAGCTGAGGATGAGCAGTCGCCCAATGAAAGTCACGGAAACACGATCAGGCCAGCGCAGTGGCTTCATTGTCGAATCCTCTCCAGCATGGTCTGGACACGAGTTGCGCAGCGCCAGGTGGTCGCGTTGAGGCGCAGGCCGACCCTTACCCAGCGGCCACGGGAGCAGTAGCGGTTACGCTCGGGACGCCACCTCGGCACTAGCCCCGCAGCCGCCGGATCTCCTCGAGCAGCTCGATGTCGGCCGCGTCCTGCAGACGGCCGGTGCGCTTCGAGGCGATCAAGTCGTCGAGGCCGATGAGGGGGACAGCAACGTCCTGGACCTCCACGGTCGATGAGCGCGCTTTCGCGTCCGGGTATTGCACGCTCCAGGCGATGGTGAAGATGTCTATGGCAGGATCATCGCCGATGATGGTGATGGGTCTCGCGATAATCTCGCGCGGGAGCCACTCCCGCGCGAAACCATAGCCCACGCCTTCAAGCGCCTCCAGGATTCTGCTCGCGTTCTCTTCGGTCCGTTCGATCAGAATATCGATGTCGGTGGTGGCGCGGACATGCCCGTGCAGGATGCAGGCCACGCCCCCTATCACCAGATAACGGGCTCCGGTGCGATTGAGCTCCGCGCACACAGCGGCCGCGGTCAGGTCCGGACGGCTCCAGCGGCCCGGTGGGCCTTTTTCCATTGCCAGAACTCCTCGAAGGTGTCGAAGGCGATGATCTGCCGCCGGCCGCGATGCGGCCGCAGCGCGCGCGCCAGCCGGACCAGCTCGTCCGCCCGGTGGAGCCGTTCTCCGGCGGAAAGAGCCAAAGCCGCCTTGAGCCTTTGTTCGCGGACCTCCGTCAGCTCCCCGGCAACCGCGGCGTATGGATTGACCACCGGCTCCCGGACGTGAGGACCCGCCGCCGCGACCGCAGGTTGACTCCCGGGCGCAGCTGCCGCGCGCAGCGCCTCGGCGATCACCCAGCTCCGCGGCCGCCCCAGGCGCTTCGCCTCCCGGTCCGCAAAGCGGGCCAGCTCCGCCGGCAGCGTGATGGAGATACGCTCGATCGTCGATTTGCTCATACTGGGTAATATCTGGTATTACTCGAAGGAGGTCAAGCGGCATCCCTGCCGGTTCCTCCACGCCAGTCGGACGCGGGATGTGATCGAGGCGCATGCTGCATGGCGGCCGTGCCACACACCACGGTTCAGCAGGTTGACGCGCCGTCAGCATTTGTGAGGCGGGAGGCTGAGTCTATTGCGGACCGAGTACCGAGTACCGAGTACCGAGTACCCAGTACCGAGCAGTGAGGACTCGGTACCCGGTGCTCAGTGCCTAGGGTCGCCTGGCCCAGCCGATCTCACCGCCCAGGTACCAGTTCCGCTCTGGGGCCGGCTCAAAGTACCGGCTGGCGGCCCCGTTGGGGTTCAGCGAGCTGATGTAGTGCCGGTCCCAGAGATTGTTGACGCCGAGAAAAGGACGCACCCAGGCTCCGCGGGCGCGCCCCTCCCAGCTGAGTCGCGCATTGGTCACCCCGTTGCCAAAACCGTTCAGGACGCCGGGGCTGGATTGCCCCCAACCGTTGAGGTAGACCGTGTTCGCGTCATTGGTGAAGATCGAGGATGTGATGGTGTGGTCGAGGTCCAGGGCGAAGCCTTGGACCGGTCCGGCCCTCACGCCCAAGCGAAGAAACGCCTTGGGCACGCCCGGCAGTCGGTTGCCGTCGTAGTTGCTGACGGTGGCGCCGTTGACGATGCGGTAGCTTTCGTATCGGTAGTTCGCGTAGGTGTACGACCCGAACAGCCGCAGCGCAGACACGACCCGCGCCGTCAGGCCCAGCTCCAGGCCATCATTCTTGAGCCGGCCGGCGTTGGTGTAGTAGGCCCGCCCGCCGACTTCGCTGTATTGGATGAGAGCGTCCTCCACCCGCCCCAGGAACCCGGCCGCACTGTAGCTGATCGACCTCACGGTGCCTCGGGCACCCACCTCATAGTTCACGGCTCGCTGCGGGTCCAGTTGATTGTTGAATCCTCCAGTGGAGTTGGGCTGGTTGGCCAGTTCGGTGGTGGTGGGGGTCTCGAAACTGGTCGACAGGTTCAGGTAGGGGCTGAACCGGATGTCCTTGACCAATACCGCCCCGACGTTTCCGGAGAAGGCCGACATGGTGCGGCTGCCGCTGTTGTTGACCCCGTTGTCGCCCAGGAAGTGGTCCTCAACGTCGAAGGTCACCGCATCGTATCGCCCGCCGGCACTGACCACCACCGCCGGCGACGGACTCCAATGCAGCTGGGCGAAGGGGCCAACCTCGGTGACGGTCTCCCGCTGATCCAGGGTCAGGGTATCCTTGACCCCCGCCACCGTGTTGTAGTTGGTGCGATCGTCCCGCATGCGCTGGAGGTCGAGGCCAAACGTCACCCGCAGTGATCGTTCGGAAGCCCCGAGCCGCTGGTCAGCGGTCAGTCGGGCGCCGTACACCTGGCGGTCGATTCCCACGAAGGTGGCGGTCGCCAGCGGGTTGTTCAGGGTTCGCAGCAGCCCGAACACCGCCGCGTTGATCTCGCCGCGCTGGTTGTGGTGGTTGAAGGTCACCGCCAGCTGCCCCTGGCTCACGTCC
>CALMOP010000333.1 GCA_937871775.1 uncultured Gemmatimonadota bacterium
AGTCGAAGCGGCGGGTCAGGTGTCAGGGGCAGGCAATAAGATCTTCACGGCCGGACGAGCGGCCGGCGAGCAGGGTCTCAACCAAGCTGGAGCGACGAAGGCGGTACAACAGGCCGTCACCAAGCTTGGCTTTGAACAGGGTCCGACCATCGCGCAAGATGGCGTGAACTACGTTCTTGGCGCACAGGCCAGGGATGGTGTTGTTAACGCCATCGGTATTCATGCCGACGGGGCCACCACAAGAGCCTTGTTCAAGCTGGGCGAGAAGGGTTACGAATTCATCCAGGACATCGGGAAAATTCCGGCGCTGCAATGATGGCTTCTCAACGAGTAGGGATTCCGCGCTTGGATTTGTACTTGGCCGCCACCATGCGTCCAAGCGAGGATCTCTCGCGGCGCCTGCAGTGCGCGGAGATCGGCCCGAACGTCCTCGCGACCGTCCTGGGCCACTCTAGGCAGGCAGGCTTCGGCGATCCAGGCCAGGTTACTCGGGCACTTATCGAAGAGTTTTTTGGGCGGCCTACAAGTGGTGATGGAAGAGGCGTCACCTATCAGTTGGTGCTCTGGCCTGAACATCAGTACGAGTGGAAGGTCGAGGAGTGGGGGGGCGCGAGCCACATCGGCTTTACGCTCGCGGCCTCCTCGGAGCTGCCTCCATGGCTCCCTCGAGACTGGCAGGCAGCGTCGAGTGCCTTCCGGCCCTGGTACCACACGGCTGGAGATGTTAGTCATGTGCTCGGACAGCCTGATCTGGATCTAAGCTGGGGGGCAGCGTGGGGGTGGCACTACGGACCTCAACCTGACGGTCGAGATCTGGTGTTTGACTTCGACTATGGGCTCCTTCGAGAGATCAGATCCGAAGTGTCGGTCGTGGAGGAGCACCGGGGATCCTAGTCATTCGAGCCACTGTTTGCCTGAGAGCTAGCAGAGCCCGGCCCACGAGGCCGGGCTTTTTCTTTGAGTCAGCTGGCGGCGCGAGCTTTCGAGCGGGGGCGGCTGGTGCGCTGGCGGGCGGAACCTGTCAAGGAGTTTGAGACACGAGGGGGACCGAGTTTACTGAGCCATCGTCCTCCGTGGGGCCGAGGAGCTTGGGGGGATTGATCCACACCGCCGTGGGCAGCACGGGTGGGACGGGGCAGTGCCGGACGAACCGCTCCGGCCGGGCGGCATAGGCCGCCGCGAGGACCTGGGCCCGGTGGGCCCGCCGCGCTGCCGCGAGCCCGTGATGGACCTCGTGAGGCGTATGCCAGCCCAGGCCGCTGTGGCGGTGGACGGTGTTGTACCACGGGAAGAAGTCGGTGCCATGGGCGCGGCCGTGTTCGAGCGACCCGAAGCGGTCGGGGAAGCTCGGGTGGTACTTGAGCGTCTTGAACTGGGCCTCGGAGTACGGGTTGTCGTTCGAGACGTGCGGTCGCGAGTGGGTCCTGGTGATCCCGAGGTCGGCCAGCAGAAACGCGACCGGCTTCGAGGTCATCGCGGCGCCCCGATCGGCGTGGACCGTGAGTTGGCCCGGGCCGATCCCCTCGCGGGCCACCGTGGTGGCGATCAGGCGCTGGGCCAGCGCGGCCGCCTCCCGATGGGCCAGGAGCCACCCCACCACGTACCGACTGAACACATCGAGGAGCACGTCCGGCGGGGCTGGGCAAGACCGTCGGGGCGTCACAGCGAGTGATCGCCTACGACGAGCCCGAAGGCGCCCGGTCCCCAGGGGCCCTTCAGGCCGACGTAGCAAGGGCGCTCAAGGTGTCATCGTGCTCACGCTGTGCCAGCGTCTCGCTGCCCTCCGCAAAACCCGCGGCCTCACCCAGAAGGCCCTGGCCGAGCTGGTGGACCTCTCCCTCATCCAGATCCACCGCTACGAGGCCGGCACCACCCAGCCCTCCCTCTTGCGTCTCCTCAAGCTCGCCCACGCCCTCCGGGTCTCGGCCGACGGTCTCGTCTTCGAGCGGGAGGAGCGTGGCCCCAACGAGGAGTTCCGGCTCCAGTTCGAGGCCTTCACCCAGTTTGACAAGGACGAGAAGAAAGCCGCCCGCACCCTCCTCGACGCCCTCATCCTCAAGCACCAGGCCCGCCGCTGGGCCTCCGCCTCGTAGCTACCAAAGCAAAGGGCGCCCCCCCGCGGGACGCCCTTGAAGAAGCAGCCGCGTCTGGTGTGTTCGGGTCTATCCCGGTGCCGCCTGCAGCCTCACCAGCAGTGCGAAGACGACAGCCGACATCGCGAGAGACACTACGATGGACGGCTCGATGAGCGACGAGCGCAAAGGGAACACAAGCCAGCCGAGGGCCATGACCGGAATGAGCCCAAGCGCAAGCCTTCGCTGAGGACCCCGCCACTTCTTGGCGACGATAGCTAGGCCGCCAAGGTAGATGATCCCACCAAGCACATAGGGAAGGAAAAACCCCACATAGAAGAGTGGCAGGTCACCTAGCCGGTCTACAAGACTGTGAGACTCGACATCCCGGCGGAAGCCGCGCGTTAGGTCCAGCAGAACCGCGAAGACCGGCAGACCAACGACCAGGAGCAAACCCAGATTGGCGGCCCACCGTCGAAGTGATTGCCTATCCATATTGCTGGCCTCCGACCAGAGCAGAGCAGGTGATCATGGGACTTCGGTGTCCGAGTCGCCCCACAGCTGCCGCGGCTTTCCTTCCTTCTGCTGAACGATCACCTGCGTGGACCCGTCCTCACGATTGTAATAGGCCTCGAGCGATGGGTAGCCATCCCGTGTCCCGGTGACTTGGTAACCACCATTGCCATCGGGGGTAAAGTGGAGATCGGCATCGATGTGTGGGCCGGGCTCAATCGAGTTCTCGATGTTGACCGAGACGTTGAAGCCCCCCTGTCCATCGCCGGAAACCGTGAATTTGTTGCTTGAGCTTGGCTGCCTGCAGGTATCAGCGAAGCCCAGGCAAGTCTTGTTGACCACCGGCTTGGCCCCGTCCGGGTTCTTCGGATCAACGTTGACATAAGCGCGAGATTGACTCGGAGCCGAATTCGAGGAGAAGCCCCTGTCGTCACCCTTCAAAACACCACCGAGCGTGGTCTTGGACTGAATGAAGAAGGCGATGCAGATCTTCCCGGGGTCCTTTGGACATAACCCAAACGGGTCACTGAAGGCGATGGGATTGTTGCCCGCGTAACTGTAGAGATTGACCCCGCCGGCCAGCCCGATGGGATCCTGGGTGAGGAACCGCCCGGTCTGGGGATCATACCACCGATTCCGGAGATATGTAAACCCGGCTGCCGGGCCGGTGGTGGCGGCTCCGGCGAACCCGACCCCCAGGTCGGTCCCGCCGGTGCCGCTGGCCGAGAAGGTGGTGCCGTAGGCCTCGGTGGTGTAGCTGAGGACCGTCATCTCACGATTCCCATCCGCCCGCATGGCCCCGAGTACGGTACCGCTCCGGTCGCTGATCAGGGCCAGGGCGGTCCCGGCGTCGCGGACCGCCAGCGGCCGGTCCAGGCCGCCGGTGAGGAACCGTTTCGCCACGCTGAGCTGCGTGGCCGCTGCGCCGGGGCCGCAGCGGGGCAGTGGTGATCCGGATCACGGGTGACGAGATCCTGGTCGGTTCAGTTCGGCAGGCCGGGGCTCGACGGGGCGACCCCCGGGCCTCACTGGCTTTGTTGCTTCCCCCGTGGGTCGGGACCAAGTTCCCTCACCGCTCGGGTGGCGAAACTGGCAGACGCATGGGACTTAAAATCCCTGGAGGCGCAAGCCTCGTGAGAGTTCGAGTCTCTCCCCGAGCATTGACTTAGCGGTCCGGCTTGCCCACCCACTCCTTCACGGGCCGCGCGGAGGAGGTGGCACGCGAGCACCGCCGCAGCAGGCCCTGAGGGGCGCTGGGCTCCGACCGAATCGGTACTTTATGGTCCCCCGCCAGCATCGGCGGACCTGATTCCGACTCTGGGAGGCCCCGGGAGGCGGTCACGACGCCTCCCGCCGATGGGCCACGCAGTCGGCCCACGTTCGCCAAGCCCCTGAAGCGAGGTGTACCATGAACAGCGATACCCGCCTCCGGTTGGAGATGGGGACCCGGATCCGAGGATTCAACCGGGATCACCCCTCCGACGACCCCGGTCACGCCGCCGCCGTGACGCGCCTGGAGGAACAGCTGGCCCGCGTCGAGGTCCCCTGGCGCAGCAGGAACGGACCGGCCATCTCACCGTCCGTGCCTCGGTGCTCCACAAGGCCGAGCGACGCCGGACTCTTCGGGACAGACTGAGACTCCTGGCCGGCGTGGCGGACGCCGCGGCGAGTGAGGCAGCCGGGACGTCCGCGCGCCTCACCATGCCGCGCGACACCACCAACCACCACGCCTTCCTCACAGCGGCCAAGGTCGCGCTGACTCAGGCGACCAGTCACCGCGACCTGTTCCTGAAGTACGGCATGGCCGCCGACTTCCTCGGCGAGTTTTCGGCAATCCTGACTCAGTACGAAGAGGCGATCAATCAGAAAAGCGCGGCGCAGACGGCCCACGTCGGCGCCCGAGCCGATCTCGATCAGGTGGCCGGAGAGATCATGCACACGGTCGAGCAGCTGGACGTCCTTAACCGCCACCGCTTCCGCAACGACCACGAACTGCTGGCGGCCTGGAAGCGCGCCCGAAACGTGGCCTGGCCGGTCCGCAAGTCGGCGGGGGAGGAGAAGGACCGTGATGGGAAGGCGGCATGAGGACTGCGGGGAAGGACGCCGGGAGGACTGCGGGGGTAGCGCGATTGCCCGATGTTTCCCCGTGGTTTTCCCGGTATTTTCCCGGTTTCTTCCCCGGAGTCTTCCCGGGGTCTTCTCCTTGACGGTCCGGGACAGCAGGTTATCATGAACATCATGAACAAGCATCATGACAAGGGCCCCGGTCGAGTCGCCAAGCCGGTGCAGGTCTATCTCGCTCCACCGGACCGCCAGCGGTTGAAGCGCTTGACGACCCAGCTGGCCGCTTCGAAGTCCGACGTGTTGCGCCGCGGGCTGGAGGCGCTCGAACGGCAGCTCGCCGACCCGGCAGAGCATCCCGCGCTTCGCATTGTTGGCATTGCCGCCGGCTACCGACGGCGGTCGCCGCCATCCCCCACGGCGGCACGCGAGCACGACCGGATTCTGACCGAGCGAGAGCGGGCGTCGTGGCCGGGGCCCCGGAAGCAGACCCGTGGTCCGTGAGTTGTTCGTGGATACCAGTGGCTGGTTCCCGCTCGCCGATCGGGACGATCCGGCGCACCCCGCTGTCGCGCGCGCGCTCCGCGCCGCGGTCCAGCGCCGAACCCGCATCGTGACGACCAACCTCGTGCTGGCGGAAACCCACGCGCTGCTGCTCCGCCGCATCCATCGGGAGGCCGCCCTTGCCTTCCTCAGCGAGGTCGGACGGGAGCCCTCCCTTGTCGTGACCAGCACTCCCGAACACGAGGAGCGGGCCCGACGGGAATGGCTGGAGCGCTACGACGATCAGGATCTTACCCTCACCGACGCGGTGAGCTTTGCGGTCATGCGCGAACGCGGTATCCGGGAGGCACTTGCCCTGGACCACCACTTTACCGTCGCCGGGTTCGCCGTGGTTCCAGCCGCCTCATAGATCCCGCGGCCCGGCGCTGCCCCCCGTCTACCTCACCCGGAGATCTGACTTCTCGGCCAAGAATCCGCGGACCTGAATCTGCGGAATCTGTGAAATCGGTGGTCCCCGTTCCCCTTCACCCTTTCCCCCGCAGCTCCCCCAGCAGCTCCTGGTGCACCCGCCGATAGAGCAGTCGCCGCCACCACGCGGGCGGCGGCTGCAGCGAGCTGAGCCGTGCCGGCCGCCGGCCCGCGGGGCTGACGGCGACGATGGCGGCGAAGCACCTGCGGCCCATCAGCTGTTCCAGTCTGCGAGCCTGCTGCAGCAGGAAGCCCGCGGTCGCCTCGGTGCTGGCATCGCTCAGACCCATGATCACCCAACCGTGCCGGTGAGTTGCCGGGTGCCGGCCCTTGTAGATCACCCCGAAGTCACTGTCCGGCCGCGACTCGTATACCCGCTGGGTCACCAGACAACGGAAGGCGCTGGGGTTCCGATACGCCACCAGCCTGGGCTCGCAACTGTCCAGGATCTGGAGCGCCTTGTAATGGGGTCCGATCGCCACCGCATGCTCACCCCAGCTCTGACGCAGTGAGCCGCCCGGGTCCAGCGCCACCGCGACCGAGGGATTGGACGCCGTCAGCAGCCGCTGCACCGACAGCCAGGCCCGCACGTCGCTCGCGGAGTGGACGTCGGGGATGTTGGTCCACTTGTGGACCGTGGGGTCGGCGGCGGGATCCCGCAGGTTCTCCGGCGCGCGGGAGAAGTACTCGCCGGTCGTGGTAAACAGGCTGCGGAGATACACGGTGACCTGAGCCTGGTGCGCCGCCAGCGGTCCCAGCAGTCGGCGGCTGGCCGGGGGAAACGGCCGGGGGCGGAACAGCGCCACGACTACGCCCACGAGGACCACGATGATCGCGGCGAGCAGCGCCAGGGCTTGCGGGCTCAGCAGGGTGGGGTTCAGGGTTGGCACGATAGTCTGGGCCTGGTCCGGTAGTGAAGGGAACTGCACCACGGGTCCCGGCCCGCAAGGTGCGGAATCCCGCGCCTGCGGGCTAACCCGACAGAATAGAGATCCGGGGCCTCCGAAGTCCGCAATCCCCGTCACATTCGACGGTGGGCAACCGGGCCTGGTCCGGGCTGTCCCCGCCCGCAGGTGTCATTGACGTTTCGTCCACGAAGGTGATCTTGGTGAGGCCGTACCGCCGTACCGCCGTACCGCCGTACCGCCGTACCGCCGTACCGCCGTAC
>CALMOP010000334.1 GCA_937871775.1 uncultured Gemmatimonadota bacterium
CAGGCTCTCCCCGGATGGCGACCGTGTTGTCGCCATCGGAGTGGGCTCCGATGCCGGGCACGTAGGGCTCTGGGTCCTCGACCTGAGCAGCCATCAGCTCCGCCGGCTTGGCGATCGGGCCCGGGATCACTTCGTCCCCCTCTTCACGCCTGATGGCAAGCGTATCGTCTTCACTTCGCCGTCGAAGGGCCGGAACGCCTGGAACCTGCACTGGATCTCCGCCGACGGCACCGGCGACGCGGAACAGCTCACTGACACCACCCTCACCCAGCAGGCTTCCTCCTGGCTCCCCGATGGCACCACCCTCGCCGTCCAGTGCGGAGTGGACCCGAAGACCGGCTGGGACATGTACCTGTTGCCACTTGCCGGAGACCGGGTGCCCAGGCCACTCCTCGTGACCCCGGCGGACGAGCGGGCGCCGGCGTTCTCACCGGATGGACGCTGGCTGGCCTACGTCTCCGACGAGGGAGGGCGGAACCAGGTCTACCTGCGACGCTATCCCGAACTCGATGCCCCGGTGCGGGTGTCGAGCGACGGTGGCGATCATCCGGTCTGGTCGCGGGACGGCGCGGAGATCTTCTACGCGGCGGGGAGCCGGATCCTGGTAGCGCCGTTCCGGGAGGGGGCCGTGGGCGAGGCGCGGCTGGTCGCGGATGGGAGTGAGCGGCCGGGACGGAACCCATTCTTTGTGGCCTCGCCGTACGGCCGCCACTACGACGTGACGCCAGATGGGCGCCACATCATCGTGCTTCAGGGCGAGGTCCGGTCGCCCAGGGTCGGCGAGTACCAGGTGGTGCTCAACCTTGGAAAGGAACTGCGGCGCCTGCTGCCGCCGGAGTGACCGGTGCGGACGGAGCTAGCCGCCCTTTCGCACCCGCAGTTTCGGCCGCAGCACCTCGGGGTGGTCCTCGGCGACCTCGAGCAGCCGCACCGCAGCGCCCTCCGGCACTCGCTTCCCCTGCTCCCACGCCTTGACCGTCTCCGGGCTCACATTGAGCAGCTTCGCGAAGACCGGCTGTGACAGTCTGAGCTCCCCCTGATCCGCCTGATCTGTCGGTCCCGGTACCCGCGAGCTTCGATCACGACGGCGTCGGCCGGGGTGTGTGCGTGACTGCGCAAATCCGCGCCTCGATCCCGTGCCCTCCATGACCGGAGGACGGAGAATGTTTGAGTGGCTGCCACGAAAGCGCGAACGGCCGCCCGAGACCCGGGCAGCAGACTCGAACTCCCATGGGCCAACGCCCCGTCACCGCACCCCGGTGATCGTGCCGCCAGGTACAGACAGTCAGTACACATGTATTGACACATCTGTATCCTGTCACGATATTGCTCCCATGGCGGCCAAGACCCAGCAACTCCAGATCAGGGTCACCCCGCAGCAGAAGGCCGGACTGAAGCGGCAGGCCGGCGCCGCGGGGCTGGAC
The DNA here is from genome assembly GCA_937871775.1 of uncultured Gemmatimonadota bacterium. Taxonomy (GTDB): domain Bacteria; phylum Gemmatimonadota; class Gemmatimonadetes; order Gemmatimonadales; family GWC2-71-9; genus JADJOM01. The sequence continues at coordinate 1,425 of CALMOP010000334.1, forward strand.
CTGTCGAGCTACGTGCTCTCCCGACTCCTGCCCCCGGAGCGGGATCGCTTCGCCGGGATCCTGCGGGCCCTCGAACCCGAGGCGGACCGCCGGTTCGCTCTCGCCGAGCTGCACGACTTCCTGCACGGATGCGCGCCGGGCGCCTTCGCGGAGGCGGTCGCCCGGGCCGACTGGGGTGCGCTGCCCCAGTGGGTCCAGAACTATGTCGCGGCCCTGGTGGAGCAGGCGGCGGATCAGAAGCACGTCGCCCCGCCGCCGTGGGTCGGAGACGTCGCCCCGCTCGCGACGCCGCGCTTCGCCACCGAGTTGAAGAGCCTTCGGCTGCATCTGTTGCGATCGGCGCCGGTACCATTCAAGCGCCGGAACATCTTTGTGGATACCAGCGTCGGGCAGCGGCTGTGATCATGGCAGAACCAGTCAGGCTGACGAAGGCCGACATCCTGAAACTCTTCGACCTGCTCAATGTCGATCTCGAGGCGGGCGGTACCCACGCGGAGGTCTATCTGGTGGGCGGCGCCGTCATGTGTCTTGCCCTGGACGCCCGCGCGGCCACCCGCGATGTGGACGCCTGGTTCAAACCGGCGGCGCTGGTGCGCCAGGCGGCGGTGCGCGTCGCGAGGCGGGCCGGCGTCCCCGACACCTGGCTGAACGACGCGGTGAAAGCCTGGCTGAGTCCGCGCGGCGAGTTCGACCGCTACCTCGAGCACTCTCACCTCCAGGTGTTCGTCGCCCAGCCGGCGTACCTGCTGGCCATGAAGTGCGCGGCGATGCGGCTGGGCGAGGAGTTCCACGATCTTGATGATGTCCGCTACCTGCTCCGCTACCTCAACATCACGACACCGGCGGAGGCCCTTGCCATCGTGACCCGGTACTTCGACGAGGCGCAGATCCCGCCCAAGACGCGGTTCGCCCTGGAGGAGCTGTTGTCCGGGCCCGACCCCCGGTAGCACGCCGTTGCGCCACTTCGCGGGCGATCCGCAGCGCGGCTTCGACGGGAGTTGCTTCTGCCGGCCAGGGTGCGGGTGGAGTGACTCGAACCCTCGCGGAAGAGAGCGTATTACCGTGGCTTCTTCCGGTTGAGCAGGGCCGGCCAGTTCTCCACCACGATCAACTCCTGACTTCCACTGGCCTCCGCCTCGAGCCTGAGCATCACGAACTGCTGATCATCGGGGGTCACGTCATACACCCGGTGCGTGGGGTTCGCGCGCATCGCGTCCGCCCGGAACAGCACGCGCTGGCTGCCCGGCGAGAAGCCCGCCGTCGTGCCGACCGCCGCGGCGACCATCTCCCCCGCGGCGGAGCGGTAGAAGATCTCCTTCCCGCCATGGCTCCAGCGCGGCTCGGTGCCACCGGCGGTCGAAACCTGCCAGCGGGCGTCTGCGGCGTTGGGGAAGGGGCGGACGTAGACCTCGTACCGGCCGGATTCGTCCGAGACATAGGCCACCCAGCGGTCATCGGGCGAGAGGGTCGCCGCCATCTCCGAGAACCGGGGTGAAGCGGAGATTGTAACTGAGGCGCTATCGGTCCCCACTCTAACCGCGCGGAGGTCGAAGTTTGGCGCATCGGTCCGGAGCACCAGCCAGCGGCCGTCGTGGGACCAGATCGCATCCCCGACTGGCTCGACCAGCTTGAGCAGCGTAGCCGCCGGGCGACTCCCGTCCGCCCGGATGCTCAGCAGCTCATCCGTGGACAGACCGGTCAAGTCACGGCCATCGGAGGTCCAGTCCAGGCTATACACGTTCTCGGCGGCGGTCAGGCGTGAGAGAGGGCCACCATCGAGCTGTTTGATCCAGATACCTGACGTCGAGTCCCCGCCCACGAGTGCCAGCCGGCCCCCGTCCGGAGAGAGCCGGACGTCCCAGTAGGGTCCGGGGGACCAGCTCGAGTCGATCTCGGATTCACGGCCCGTCCGGCTCACTCGAACCGGCTTCGCACGCTGGTTTCCACCGACAGTCACCCGGTAGACCAGTGCCCCACCGCCGGCGATCGCGACCTCAGCAGTGGCCCTGCCGACGAGCGGCAGCGGTGGTCCCACCAGGGCCGCCCGCGATGGGTCGAAACGCGCCGCGAGGAGGCCACCCTCGTCCACCTGCACCAGCAGCTGTCCAGTCCGTTGGTCGTAATGGGCGGCGAACCCCGACGTAATCACCTTCTGCAATCGAGTCCGGAGGTCGAGTACCGCAATCTCACCGGGGGCCTCCCGGCTCTCGCCATGCCAGATGCCGAAGAGCACCCGCCTGCCTCCAGGCAGAACCTGGGGGCAGATATGGGCCCATTCGCCCCTCGATCGGTCGAGGACGGTCAGGGTGTCCACCGGGCCGCCATCCGCCGGGATGCGGATCAGTCCCCCCCACCAGGCGTTGGTGTAGATGAACCCGTCCAACCCCCAGTCACCCACGGCATACATACTGAGGTTCTCGGCGACGGTCATGACGGCGCCAGTACCCTCAAGGTCGGCGATCCTGATGGTAGTGGCGCCCAAGAATCCCTCGCGGTGGCCAGTGAAGAACGCCACCCGCTTTCCATCAGGGGAGATCATCGGGCCGATGGCGTCCTCGGTGCCCGGGAGCGGGCGGGCCTGGAGCTCGGACCGGTCCCTGACATAGAGCTGGGTCCGTTCCTCGGATGGTCCGCCCCGGTAGACCAGCGTTTCCCCATCCTGCGTGAGGGCGATTTTGCCGCCGAACACGGGACGGAGGGCCTGTTCCGGCGGCAGCGCCAGCGAATAGCGGCGGAGTGGTTGGGTCGGTGCCGGCCGGAGCCAGCCCCAGGCGGCGAGGGGGGCGAGGGTAACGGCGGTAGCGGCGGTACGGCGGTAGGGCGGTAGGGCGGTAGGGCGGTAGCAACTCCGCGACGGGCCGTCGTACCGTCGTACCGCCGTACCGTCGTACCGCCCAGTGCCTCCCCAAACTCCGCCGCGCTCCCCCACCGATCCGCCGGCAGCTTCTCCAGCGCGGTGAGCACCGCCGCCTCGACATGCTCCGGGATGGTGTGCCGCTGGGGCCGCAGCGCCCGGGGCGGCTCGGTCACCATCCGCGCCACGATCGCCTGCGCGGTCGACCCGGTGAACGGCGGGTCGCCCGACAGCATCTCGTAGGTCACCACCCCCAGCGCGTACACGTCGCTCCGGGCGGTGATCTCCCGCTCCCCCATCGCCTGCTCCGGCTCATGTACGCCGGCGTGCCGAGGCTCATCCCGGTCTCGGTCATCCGGCTCCCTCCGGCGCTCGAGGCCGCCAGCGCGATGCCGAAGTCGGCCACCAGCGCCTGGCCGTCATGGAGCAGGATGTTCTCCGGCTTGATGTCGCGGTGGATCACCCCGTGGCGGTGGGCGTAGTCGAGGGCGCTCGCCACCTCGTGGGCGATCCGGACCGCGTCCTCCACCGGCAGCTGCTTCTCCCGAGAGAGCCGGTCGCGGAGCGACTCGCCCTCGACGAACGGCATGACATAGAAGACCGTGCGCGAGCTCTCACCCTCCGGCCCGGGCGCCGCAATGCGGACTTCGCCCGAGTCGTGCAGCGGCAGGATATGGGGGTGCTGCAGGTTGGCGGTGGTGCGGATCTCGGCGAGGAACCGCTCGGCGCCGAGGATGGCCGCGAGCTGAGGCCGCAGCACCTTGAGCGCGACTTTGCGGTCATGCTTGAGATCGTGGGCAAGGTACACCGTGGCCATGCCGCCCTGGCCCAGGAGGGACGGGCGTCCCTGCGCGTCCATTTCGAGGCGGTAGCGGTCCTGCAGTGCGGCGGCCAAGCCAGGCGGGACGGCTGTCATGGGCCCAAGATGCTGCAGCGCGCAGGGCGCCGCCAGTCGGGCCATCCGGTCCTCGAGCTCAATTCCCGCAACCGCGGCTATCCGGCGCCAGGCCACATCGTGCTCGTTCCCGTCGAGGTGGCCTGCCGACCCCGGTCCTCCGCCGGTGCGCGCAACATGAGACCGGTAGCCGAGAGCATGATTCAGCCTGCAGTCCTGGTTGACATCAATATGGGTTATATAATCCATATACCCATATGAAGACGACCATAGATATTGCCGACTCGCTGTTTCAGGAAGCCAGACGGCTGGCCCACCGGGAGGGGACCACGTTGCGCGCCCTGGTGGAGGAGGGCCTCCGGCGTCTGCTGGGGGAACGGCGTGCCCGGGCGGGCTTTCAGCTTCGCTCGATGACGTTCAAGGGTGAGGGCCTGGCGCCGGACCTCGACCAGGGGGAATGGGACGAAATCCGGCGCCGATCCTACGAGGGCCGCGGCGGGTGATCGCGGTCGACACCAACCTGCTGGTCTACGCTCATCGCGAGGACTCCCCCTGGCACGCAGGAGCCTGGGAGTGGCTGGCCCGTCTGGCAGCAGGTCCCGCCCCCTGGGCCATACCCTGGCCCTGTTTGCACGAATTCCTGGCCATCGTGACCCATCCCCGCATCTACCGCCCCCCGACCCCGTTCGCCCTCGCGCTGGACCAGGTCGCGGCCTGGCTCGAGGCCCCGGGTCACGTGCTGCTGGCCGAATCCCCCGGCTACTGGGACCAGCTGCGGCGAGCGACAGAGTCTGGCCGGATCACGGGACCACCGATCCATGACGCCCGGGTTGCGGCCCTCTGCCTGCACCACGGCGTGGCCGAGTTGTGGAGCGCCGATCGCGACTTCGGCCGGTTTCCCGGTCTCCGCGTCAGGAATCCGCTGGTGGGCTGACTCGGCGGCCCGCGAGCCGCAGGCAGCACTTCGTGATGTTCGAGTCCGACCCGGCCTCGGCCCCGAGCTGCGCCTCAGCCGCCACTGGGTCGCCGAGCTGAAGCCCACCCTGGGCAAGCCATGACAGGCCCGCGGTTCAGGCGCTGGTGATGCCCTGCAGGAACTGCAGCACCGCGACTTCATCCCGGCGGAGCGCGGCGGTGACCCGCTCGCGGCGCGGCGGTACCGGCTCGGGCGAAGGCGCGATCCGTCCTTCCAGATAGGCGGCCAGCAGGGCGGGATGGACATAGTACGCCCGGCAGACCGCCCGGGTGTTGCCCAGCCGCTCCGCCACCGCGTCGATGACCCGCACGATGTTCCGTTCGGCCTCCTTGCGATTCGCGGCCGGCCCGATGGCCCTCAGCTCCCGGGCGGCGATCATGGTCCCCGCCCAGGTGCGGAAGTCCTTCGCGGTGATGCCGCCATGGGTCACCTCCTGCAGGTAGGCATTGACGTCGCCCGACGACACCGCCTGGCGCCGGCCGTCCGAGTCGAGGAACTGGAACAGATCCTGGCCCGGCAGATCCTGACAGCGCTGGATGATCCGGGCCAGCCGGCGGTCGACCAGGGAGACCGAGTGGCTGACCCCGCTCTTGCCGCGGAAGGTGAAGCGCATCTGGTGTCCGTCCACCCGCACG
>CALMOP010000335.1 GCA_937871775.1 uncultured Gemmatimonadota bacterium
TGGGTGATAAAGGTGAGATCCCTTCCGCTTGGGCTGAGCATCCTGATTTGGGACACGGGACGTCCTCTGTGACGTCGAGTTGCATTGCGGATGACGCAACTCTGGTGCGAGGCCGTAACGTCAATTGTATCAATGTATTAGATGACAAATTGAAGTAACGATCTGTGCTACTGTGTATCGTTTTGTGTAGCAACGGAGTTGATTCAGCTGCCTCGGGAGGCCATTTGTGTGACCGAACCTGTGCCGATCCCCCAAGCGCGGGGTATGGGGTGGTGATTCGGAGGTGGCCCTGAGGCAACAGCCCGGGGCTATTTTCCGTGCTCCCCTGACGGAGGCATTCCATGCGGCGGACCATCCCCGTTCTGATCATGCTGGCCCTGTTCACAGGATCACTCGGTGCCCAACAGAAGCACCAGCGGAAGGGATTCTGGGCCGGCTTCGGGCTGGGGCCCGCACAGAACCTCTCCGAGGGTCTCGATGGCCAGCGGCTGTGGGGCGGCGGCGGCTACCTGACGATGGGCGGGACCACTCGCCCCAACCTGCTGCGGGTGGCGAAGCGATGGGGTGGACCGTGGACGACCGCGGGGCCACGCTCAGTCGAACCAACGTGCACTTCGTGGCGTTGCTGTACCCGCAGGTCCGGAGCGGCCTCTATCTGAAGGCCGGGGTGGGTGGCGCGGAACTGACTCGCCGCACCACCAAGGGCAATACGGTCACCACCACCAACAAGGGAGGGTTCGGCACCGGACTCGGGGTGGGATATGAGATCCAGATCGGGCGGAACCTGTATCTGGTTCCGGCCACCGATCTGGCCTTCCAGTTCTTCTCCGAGGAGACCGACCCGACCCTGGGACACATTCCCGGCTCGAACACGATCGTGTACTTCACCCTCGGCCTGACCTGGCACTAGAGGTTCCCCTCCTCTTCTCCCTTGCCCCCCGGTTCCGTCCTACCTGGGGCTTCCCTGGGGCGTGCCGCTGAACAGGCCGTCGACCACCCCGATGCGGTAGGCGAGATAGCAGCCGAACCCGAGGCTGACCAGGCCCGATGCCAGGCGGAGCCGGTGATTGAGGCGGCTGCTCCGGCCCCGCTCCTGCGTGAACGGCAGCGCAATCGTGGCCGTGATGAGCATCATCCCCGCCACGGTGCCGACTCCGAAGATCACCAGATAGAAGAGTGACCAGCGCGGGCTCCTGATGGTGGTAAGCACCAGCAGGGCGATCGCGGCCGAGCCCGCGAGTCCGTGCACGATGCCAACCACCAGCGGCCGGAGCAGCTGATACAACCCGTGGGAACCCAGATGCCGGTCGAGCCAGGCAACGGGAGTCTCCTCGGGGGCGTGGGGATGGGCGTCCGGCTGGTGCCCGTGGGGGTGATTGTGGATGTAGTCCCCATGGCTGTGGGGATGGGAGTGCACCGGCCCCGCCACGGCGAAGCGGTCAGCGACCCAGGACAGCAGTCCGGACAGGTTCATCAGGCCGAGAATGATGAGCATGACCCCGACGGAAAACTCCATCGACAGGCCCACCCGCGGTGGGATCACCCAACTGAAGAGAATGATGCCGCCACCCACGATGAGGATCGTGAGCGTGTGCCCGACCCCCCAGGCCGCACCGATCGCCGCCGCGCTCCTGGCGGAGCGCTGCCGGGCCACAATGGTCGTGACGGCGATGACGTGATCGGGATCGGTGGCGTGACGCATCCCGAGGAAGAAGCCCAGGGCCAGGACGGCCAGCAGGCTGGTATCCACGTGGTACTCTCGAGTGAACGCTCCCGACCGGCTCGGGAGTTGCCATTCCCCACGCCGTCTGGCCCGGCCCTGTGCCCTGGGCCGGCGCCACCCGGAGAGAGATGCGTCGGTGCCGACCCCACCAATGTCTGTGGCTGCCGCCGCCCGGTCAAATGCCGCGGCGAAGCCTGGCGCTCAGCGGACCGTCCATGAGTCAGGGCACCGGTGGACCCGATGGCGATCCGCGCCGGCCGCGACACCGGAACGGTGCGGCGGGGGTCAGTGAGGCTGGGGCAGGGCGGCGAGCTGGTCGGCCAGCAGGCGGGCGGTTTCCTCGAGGTCGCTGTGCTCGCGGAGCCGGGGGGAGCGGTTCCGGGATGCGAGATCCCTCTGGATGGCCAGCAGCCCGTCGATCGCCCGGCGCAGCTTGAGCTGCTCGACCCGACGCGACGCCGAGGCGCCATGGCCGGCCGATAGAATGGCCCACATGTTGGTCCGAAGCGAGTCGACCGAGGTCTTGAGGTCCTCGAGCCCCACCGGGGCGGCCGGGGCCCGCGCCAGGCGGGCGTCCACCTCGCTCAGGAGGGTCCGAAGCGCGAGCAGCTGCTGGGGAAGTGGTTCTTCAGACATGGGGTAAGGTGTGATGAGCCATGGCCCTTGCTATCCCTGGGCCGGACTCAGGCCGGCCAGGCCGCTGATCCGGTCTGAGAAGGCCAACGGCCGTTCATCCCGAGGGAGGCGGCCAGCCTGGAATACCGGATGCACCGCCACCGGCAGCCATCGACTGCGCCGGGCGTGAAAAATCTCCCATTCTGCTGAAATGCGCCCCCGGTGTACGGCCTGAGAGAACTCCTCCGACGAGAAGAAGGAGTATTCGTTGCCACCCGGATGACGAACTTTGATGCGCGACATGAGCCAGTCCCCGATGCTCGACTGACCCAGGGCAAGAGCAAGCCCCGGGCCGAAGCGCCAAACCATTGTCTTACAATGCTTTCACTCAAGCAGCTGAGGCTGCCCCCGGGCGGCTTCGCGAGGCCTCTGGCACTGTGCGCTGGCATGAGGGTGCTACCCATCACTTCGGCGCTACGGGGCCCGCGTCCAGCGGATCGTTACACCCGCCGCGGCGGATGGGGTCTTCTCCGACTGGTTTCACCCACGCTTCATGGGTTCGGTCCGATGATTGGTCGAGGCCCGCTCTCCGCGGGCTGGTCCCGACTCCGCCCGGAGTCGGCCCCGTGGGGTGCTCGCTATGAGTCGACCGATGGCAGGGAGGCCAATGCAGGGCTCCAGTCGTCAGTGGTCCCTGCGCGTGGGGGCCACCGCGCTCCTGCCCGCGCCAATACCTCCCGCGACGGCGCACCCCGCCGGATCTGGCCCCTGGACCTCCCTTCCACTGATGACTGCATCGCTGGCCATACTGGAGGCCGATCGCTGCCTGCGCTGTGGTGAGCCTGCGGACCCGGCGCCGTGCACGGTAGCCTGCCCCTGCGAGCTGGAGGTGCCGCGCTTCCTCCAGGCCGTCACCCGGGGTGGGTGGGAAGAGGCTGCCGAGGTGATGTTCAGCGAGAACCTGCTCGCGGCCAGTTGTGCGCTGCTGTGTCCCGCCGGGGAGCTGTGCCAGCAGGCTTGCGCCCTGACCCGAGAGGGCGAGCGGCCGATCGCGATCGGGCTGCTGGAGCGATTCGTTGCGGACCTGGCTCTGGACAACCCCTGGGCCCGGTTCCGCGTCGGTGCGCCGCCCACCGGAAAGCGGATTGCCGTCATCGGAGCCGGTCCGGCCGGGTTGGTCTGTGCGGGGGAACTGGCGGCACTGGGTCACGGGGTCCGGGTGTATGAGGCCAGTGGGGAATTCGGCGGGCTGCTCCAGTACGGCATCGCCGCCCGCCGCCGGGAGGCGTCACACCTCGCGGAGGAGGTCCGGGCCATCATCGCGCTCGGGGTCGAGCTGTATCTCGACACCCCGATCGATACCCCGGAACGGCTCTGGGAGATCGAGCGCCAGTGCGATGCGATCTTCATCGGCATCGGGCCCGGTGCCGATGGCGACTGCGGGGTACCTGGTGACACCCTGCCCGGGGTGGTTCGAGCCGGGTCTTTTCTGGACCGGGCCCGGCGGGGCGTGCCGCTCCAGCCGGGGACCCGGGTGGTCGTGATCGGCGGCGGCAACACCGCCCTGGACGTCGCCCGGGCCGCGCGGCGGGTGGGTGCGGCCCAGGTATCGGTTCTGTACCGCCGCTCCGAACCGGAGATGCCAGCCTATCGCGAGCAACTGGAGTTGGCCCGGTCGGAGTCGATCCGCATCCATTTCCTCACCCAGCCGGTGGAATTCCTCGGGACGACCCGGCTGACCGCGGTACGCTGCATGGGGACCCGGCTGGAGGCCTGGGATGATTTCGACCAGCCCCTTCCGGTACCGGTAGCGGGAAGCGACTTCGTCCTGGGCGCCGACCTGGCCGTCACCGCGGTCGGACGGACCCCACCACTCGGGTTCCTGCGCCGGGTGGAGGGACTCGACCTGGATCGGGGGCGGCCCCGGGTCGATCCCGTGTCGGGACAGACCACCAACCCGAAGTACTTCGCGGGCGGCGCCGTGGTTGGCGGCGGCGGCAGCATTGTCGCGGCGGTGCGGTCGGGCCGTCGGGCCGCGCGGGGTATCGATCGCTGGCTGGCCCGGGAGACCCCGGCATGGCCAGGCCGACCGGCCCACGTCGCGCCGGACCGAACCGAACCAGGTTGGGGGGAATGATGGCCATGCCCGGCACCCCTTCGCCGGTGGAGCCTCCGGACCGCAGGTGCGCCGCGGTCGAGGAGCTCGAGACGGTGGTGATTCGCTTCGCCGGTGACTCCGGCGACGGGATCCAGCTGGTCGGGGACGAGTTCTCGAGGGCGGTCGCGGTGGCGGGAAACGACTTTGCCACCCGCCCCGAGTACCCCTCCGAAATCCGGGCGCCGGTCGGCACCCTGTTCGGGGTTTCCGGGTACCAGATCCAGTACTCCTCCCACGAGGTCTTCACCTCGGGCGATGCCCCGGACGTGCTGGTCGCGATGAACCCCGCCTCTCTCAAGGTGAACCTGGCGGACCTCAGGCCGGGGGGCATGCTGCTGGTGAACTCCACCGCCTTTACCAGGCCCAATCTGGCCCGGGCGGGCTATGCCACCAACCCGCTCGAGGACGGCAGCCTGGCCCACTATCGCCTGTTCCCGATCGACCTGGGCGGGCTGACAGCGCGGGCCGTGGCGTCGGCCGGGGTCTCCAGGAAGGACGCCGGGCGGTGCAAGAACTATTTCGCGCTGGGACTGATGCTGTGGTTGTACCATCGTCCGCTGGAGTCCGAGGTCGTGGCCATCGAGCAGCGCTTCCGGCATGAGCCCCAGCTGGCGGCGGCCAATGTCGCGGCCCTCCAGGCGGGCCATGACTACGGTGATACCAGCGAGGCCTTCCCGGTCACCTACCAGGTCCGGCCGGCTCCAGTTCAGCCGGGGAGGTACCGCACCATCACCGGCAACCAGGCCCTGGCGTTGGGATTCGTAGCCGCTTCCGAACTGGCGGAGCAGCGGCTGTTTCTCGGCTCCTACCCGATCACGCCGGCCTCTGACATCCTGCACACGCTGGCCGGCCTGCGGCACTTCAACGTGGTCACATTCCAGGCCGAGGACGAGATCGCCGGTATCTGCGCGGCGATCGGAGCCGCGTTCGGGGGGGCGCTGGCATTGACCACGACCTCCGGGCCCGGGATGGCTCTCAAGACGGAAGCGATCGGCCTGGCGGCGATGACCGAGTTGCCGCTGGTCATCGTGAATGTGCAGCGGGCCGGTCCCTCCACCGGGATGCCGACCCGGATCGAGCAGGCGGACCTGCTGCAGGCGGTCTATGGGCGCCCGGGGGAGTGCCCGGTACCGGTGTTGGCGGCACGATCGCCTGCCGACTGCTTTGACTGTGCGGTGGAGGCGTTCCGGATCGCGGTGAAGTACATGACGCCCGTGATCCTGTTGTCGGATGGCGGGATCGGCAACAGTGCCGAGCCATGGCGCATTCCCGCGGCCGGGACGCTGCCACCCATCCCGGTGAAGTTCCGTACCGAGCCGGGAGCGTTCCACGTGTACCAGCGGGATCACAACCTGGCCCGCGCCTGGGTGCGCCCGGGGACGCCGGGTCTGGAGCACCGGGTGGGGGGACTGGAGAAGGACTTCCTGACCGGCGACCTGTCGGGCGACCCGCTGAATCATCAGCGCATGGTGGAGATCCGTGCCGCGAAGGTGGCCAGGGTGTCGCAGGACTTTCCTCCTCTCACGGTGCACGGCTCCCCGGCCGGCGATGTCCTGGTGATCGGATGGGGCAGTACCCACGGGTCCATCGAGCAGGCGGTGGATCAGGCCATCGCATCCGGCGTCATGGCGGGTCATCTGCACCTGCGGCACCTGAACCCGCTCCCCGACGACCTCGGCGGCTGGCTGGGGCGCTATCGCCGCATCCTGGTCCCCGAACTCAATCTCGGACAGTTGAGTCGGCTGCTTCGGGAACGCTACCTGGTGGACGTGGTGCCACTCAACAAGGTCCAGGGCCGCCCCTTCCGGGTCGCCGAGATCCGGGACCGCATCATGAGCCTGGCCGGATGACGGATGCGGCCGTGAGGGTGCCGCTCACCCGGCGCGATTTCGAGAGCGACCAGGATGTACGCTGGTGTCCCGGGTGCGGGGACTACGCGGTCCTGAGCCAGGTGCAGAAGCTGCTGCCGACCCTGGGGATTCCCCGCGAGAACTTCACCATCGTGTCGGGCATCGGGTGCTCCAGCCGGTTTCCGTATTATGTCGAGACCTATGGCATGCACGGCATCCACGGGCGGGCGCCCGCCATTGCCACCGGGCTGAAACTGGCGCGGCCGGAGCTGTCGGTGTGGGTGGTGACGGGGGACGGGGACGGGCTGGCCATCGGGGGGAACCACTTCATCCATCTGATGCGGCGCAACGTGGACCTCAAGATCCTGCTGCTCAACAACCGCATCTACGGATTGACCAAGGGGCAGGCCTCGCCAACCTCCGAATTCGGCATGCACAGCAAGTCCACGCCGCT
>CALMOP010000336.1 GCA_937871775.1 uncultured Gemmatimonadota bacterium
TGCAGGACGCCCGCATCCGACTGCTGGCGAACCTGGAGCCCAATGATCCCGGAGTCCAGCAGGCTGGTATCGGCGGCCCGTCCTCACCCAGTGCGGAGTCGGCCAGCCTGATGAGCGCCGGCGTGCTGGGCCGCCGGACCGAAGACATCCGGGTGGATCTCGGCGCGCTGATCCGGCGCGCGAACCTGCTCGCCGCCTCCTTCAACGAGGCCCACGACTCCCTGGAACACCACCGCGATCGGCTGGCCGCGATGCCGTCCATCATGCCGACCACCGGGTGGCTGTCCAGCGCCTTCGCGTCGATGCGCGAACACCCGATCCTGCACATCGCCCGTCCTCACGAGGGGATCGACGTGACCGCGCCCATGGGATCGGCTATTCAGTCTCCCGCCTCCGGGATGGTGGCCAAAGCGGGGTGGGAGACCGGATACGGCAACGTGGTGGAGATCGATCACGGATTCGGCATTCAGACCCGGTTTGCCCACTGCTCCAAGCTGCTGGTCCATGCAGGGGAGCGCGTGGAGCGGGCCGAGGTCATCGCCGAGGTTGGCAATACCGGCCTCGCGACCGGCCCCCACCTCCATTACGAAGTCCATGTCAACGGCAAGGCGGTCGATCCGCTCAAGTTCGTACTGCCGGATGTCGTGGTCGACTGATTCCGCACTAGCTGGTTTCGCCGGACCTCCCAACCTTCCGCTGGCCCTCACACCGTCCCCACCGGCTCGGGGCTATTCGCGCCGGCTCAGTCGCCGTCCGCGCTGAGGAGGTCGACCGTTGAGCACCGGAGCAGCACCCGGGCCGGAAGCAGCACCCCAAGCACCCTGGTAAGGAGCAGCGCGCCGACGCTCGCGGCGAGGCCCCGGCTCAGAAGCCCACCTTCGGAGGCTCCTCGGCGCCGGCCTTGGCTTCGAAGTACTGATGGGGTCCGCTGGCGCCGAACAGTCTGGCGGTCAGGTTGTAGGGGAAGGACCGGATAAAACCGTTGTACCCGTTGACCGCGTCGTTGTAGTCCTGGCGGGCCACCGCGATCCGGTTCTCGGTCCCGGTCAGCTCGTCCTGCAGGGCCCGGAAGTTGGCATCCGACCTGAGTTGGGGATAGTTCTCCACCACGGCCAGCAGCCGGCCCAGCGGAGCGTTGAGTGCCTGGTTGGCCTCAGCCATCTCGGCCAGGTTACCGCCCTGCACCGATCCGGCCAGCCGGGCCCGCGCCTCGGCCACTTCGGTGAAGATGGTGGTCTCCTGCTTGGCGTAGCCCTTCACCGTTTCCACCAGGTTCGGAATCAGGTCTGCCCGACGCTGCAGCTGAGCCTGGATCTGGCCCCGGGCCTTGCTGACCTGTTCGTCGAGGGTCTGGATTTTGTTATAGCCACACCCGCCCGCCGCCAGACCCAGGGCGGTGACCAGCGCCATCCGCAGCACCCGCTTCATGTCTGTCCCCCGGTTTGAAAGTGGTCCACAAACAGTACCGCCCGCTCCACCACGGCCAGGTAGCCCGCCAGCGGGCCCGGTCCGCAGGTCCACGATTCGTCATGCCGGCGCCCCGCGATGGCCACGAACTCCTCCGCCTCGGCGCCGATGGTCCGGGCCATGGCCCGAGCCACTTCCGCCGTCGAAGCAGGGACCCGCTGCTCCCCGAGAATCAACAGGGCGCGGGCCAGGAACAGGACCGCCGGAAGACTGGCCCGCACCAACCCCGCCCGCCCGGAGTCATCCATGATGACCGCGGCGCCCTGTCGCAGCCGGAGCAGCTTGCCTCGCAACTCACGCTCCAGGGCCAGGCGCAGATCGGCCCGGTCGACTCGCAGTGGTGCCAGCAGGTCGGGGCCCTGGAGCACCCGATACCCCGACTGCATCTCGGCGATCTCCAGCGGGTAGGCATCGGCGGACCTTTGCCACTCGGTTCGGGTGAACAGGAGCGGCAGGGATCCGGCGCCCGCCTGCCACCGGCGCAACACCGGGCCCAGCGAGTCCAGCACACCCGGCGACAACTGGTCCACAATGCACACGGCATTCACGTCGGATCGTCCGGGGACGCGCTCGTCTCGGCCCGCCGATCCGTGCAGCAGGACCGTGGCACCGCCCAGTCCGGCCCGACCCAACCCACCCAGCAGTTCCTGGGTCAGTCCATCAATGGTGCTCATCTAGAAGCTCCTCCCGGCGCCGCCCCCCCCCCCACCGCCCCCGCCCCCAAACCCTCCGAACCCGCCTCCACCGAATCCGCCCCCGCCTCCACCCCCCCAGCCACCACCGCCCCAACCACCACCACCCCAGAAGATGCTCTGGGCGTAGCGGCGACCGCCACGGCCCCCACTGCGCCTCGCCAGGGCGAGGAGCACGATGAGAATGACCAGGAATGCCAGGGAGATGTAGGGTAACCACGGGCTCTCAGGCTCCCCGTTCTCCAGAGGAGAGGTCAGCCCCAGGATCGAATCGGAGACCCCGAATCCGTGCGCCACGGTGCCGGCAATCGTCTGGGTGCCGGTCCACAATGCCGGCCCGTAGCGCTCATCGCGAAGCTCGGGGAGCATGCCGTCGATGATCCGGCCGGCCATGGCATCGGTGAGGATGCCCTCGATGCCCAGTCCGGAGGAGAGGTACACCGCACCGCGATGCTCCCCCGTCCGAGGCACCAGCAGCAGCACCATGCCCGCGTTACGGGTCGAGTCCCCTATCGCCGCCTTGGCGCCGACCCCCCAGCTGCGCAGAATCGCCAGCGCCACATCCCCCGCCGCGTAGTCACCGATAGTGGGCAGGGTAACAACGGCGAGTTCGGCTCCGGTCGCAGCCCGGAGCCGACTGGCGAGATCGTTGATCCGGGCGGTGCTGGAACCATCAACCACGCCGGCCTGGTCGGTGAGGTAGTCGGTCGGACGCGCCGGAAACAGATCCCGGAGCTGGCCCGATTGCGCGCCGAGCAGCGCCGGAATCAGTTGAAGGAGCCCCAGGACCCGGGTAGCTTTCCCGAACCCTTGCCAAAGCCGGTTGCTTGTGTCTCGCTGGATTGCTCTGCTCCTCCCCGCGCTCGCGGCCTGTACCAGGCGCGAGGTTCGTGTCGAAGTGGCCATTCCCGGTCCCGACTCGATTGATGCGCCAGTAGCGCAGCTGGGACTGGTGGCCCTGCCCTACGATCGGGACAGCCTGCTGACGGCCATGGGGGCCAGCCATCCCGAACCGGCGAGCCTGACGCGCCCGCTGGACAGCCTGTTTCAGGCCTACCGCGGGCCATTCACCGCCTACGCCACACGGTCCTTCCAGGTGCAGCGGCAGGAACACGGGTTGGCCCGGCTCAAATTGCGGCTCGATAGCCTGTCCCCTGGCCACCCGGAGTATGCCTCCCTGTACCGGTCATTCACAACCGGGGCGGATTCGCTTGCCCAGCTTCGTCGCCAGCGGGACCAGGCCCAGCGGACCCTCGCCGAAGCCCGCAATCGGCTCACCCCGGCCATCGACAGCCTGCGGCAGCTGCATGCGCGCTGGCAGGGCGAGGCCTATCGAGGGTACGACAGCATTACCAGGCTGCTGGGCACCGGCATCGGTCGGGAACCGCGGGCCGACAGCACCGGCCCGGACGGCAGCGTCCGCCTGCGCCTGCCGCCCGGCGACTGGTGGATTTATGCCCGCTCCTGGGATACCTGGGATCCCTACAGCGAATGGTATTGGAATGTCCGTGTCAGCGGCGATCGGGTGGTTCTGGACCGATCGACCGGACGGCGACTGCCGCGCTATTGAGACCTGGAGCCACCACCGGATGCCTCGCCCTGCACTGTTCTGGCTCGCCGCCGGTTTCGCCCTGGCCCTGATCGGCGGACGGGCAGGCCTCGAGCGGTCGCATTCGCAACCCACACTCCCCAGCCCGACCCGGCCGCCACAGGGTGATGGCTTCGTGGCGCAGCGGACCAAGGGGCAGGCCAGTGCGCCGGTGACCGTCTACGAGCTCTCGGACTTCCAGTGCCCCTTCTGCCGTAGTCAGGCGGTCGAGACGTTCCCGATCTTGGAACGGGAATTCATCGAGACCGGCAAGGTCCGCTGGATCTTTCTCAACTTTCCGCTCACCCAGCTGCACCCCAACGCTGCCGCGGCGGCGGAATTCTCCATGTGCGCCGCGAAGGTCGGGAAATTCTGGCCGGTGCACGATCTCCTGTTCTCCTATCAGGTGAAGTGGGCCCCGCTCAAGAACCCGGGCCCGTTCCTGATTTCCCTTGCCGATTCGGCCGGCATCCCGCGGACCGATCTCACCCCCTGCCTCGACAGCCACGAGATGCTGCCGCTGGTGCGGGCCGAAGCGGAAGGCGCGGCCAAGTCCGGGGTGCAGAGCACGCCGACCGTGTATATCGAGGGGGTGGGGCTGCTTACCGGGGCCTATCCCGTCGCGGTGTTCCGGCAGATACTGGACTCGCTCTGGAATGAGCGCGCGGGGGGTCCGCTGCGCCGACCGTAGCGAGGGAGCGAGCCAGCGGCCAGGGGACCTCTGCTCAAGGCTGAATGGTGGGGCGAGGCCGAGGTGTCCCGGAGGGCGCGCGCGGGAGGAGCCCCAGTTCCGGGAACCGGACTTGCGCAGAGCTTCCCTCTAGTGACCGGTCAGGGTCAGAAAGATATCGTAGAGCGCGTGGGTCCAGGCGGCGATCCCGAATCCTCGCACCAGGAAGAGCGCGCTGAGCAGCAACCCGGCGACGGCTCGAAACACGAAGGAAGTGAGTTCCAGCCGGTCGCCCAGCGGGCCGAGGTAATGGAATCCGCTGAACACCAGGGCCCCCAGCACGGTGGCAAACAGGCCCGCCGGGAGGGGTCGCCAGCCGAACCCCGATCCGGCGAGCCGGAACAGCAGCGAGACGACCACCACCCGGAACAGCAATTCCTCGTAGATCCCCGCTCCCAGCGACACCATAAGCCGGGTGGAGAGATCGAGCGTCGTGCCCTGCCCGAGTGCCAGCGCGGCAGGACCGCGCAGTAACAGTCCGGTAATGGCGGCGGTGATACTCCCGAACCCGAGCGCATAGAGCGCCGACTCGACCAGCATGCCGAGGTAATAGCGGAACTGCGGCGCCCCGGCGCGGTGCCAGTCCCGGGCGACCAGCCCGGCCCCGGTGCCCAGCAACACTACCGCAAAGACCGTCAGGCCGTGACGCCCGCCGAGCCAGACGAACAGGCTCTTGAGCAGGACGTCGGCACCATTCCGGATCCCCTGGTCGCCGACCAGGAGCCGGGCCAGACCTTCGTAGAGGAACAGCAGCGGCATCGCGAACAACACGGCATAGCGGGGTTCGCGGGTCTGGCGCCAGTAGCCGTCGGGCATCATATCTGAGTGTACTCTCCGGGCCGCCGCGGGTTTCAGCCCGCGGAACGTGCGCAGGGCCCGGAGCCGGAAGCTCCGGGCCCTGCGGTTGGCATCGGACTCGAGGCGATCCCCGGGTCCTACGGGATCAGAAGCTCACCAGGCGATCGCTTGCCCTGTTCGAGCCACCGATGCAACTGTCACTAGACAATGGATCACCTCCTCTCTGCAGGTGAAACAGCGGGCGGACGGCTGGAACGTAGAACCGGCCGCAGGTGAAGGCAAGGAGGCCCAGCGTTGAGCAGCTCCTCGATCCCACCAGGGTACGCCGCCGTGACCCGGCTCGCTGGCTGGGCCGCGCCGGCCCTGGCTCCCTTCTCCAGCAAGGTACGGGAGGGCCTGGCACTCCGCGCCCGCAGCGCTGAGGAATGGACGGCGTGGTGCGGCACGGCCCGCGATCCCCGCCGGCCCCTGCTGCTGCTGCACGCGGCCTCGGCGGGCGAGCTGCGCCAGGCAGAACCGGTGCTGGCGCGGTTGCGCCGGGGCCACCCCGATTGGCAGCTGGTCGTCAGCAGCACCAGCCCGTCAACGGCCCATGTGGTCCCCTCCCTGCCCATCGACCTGGGAGTCACCCTCCCCTGGGACACCCCTTCCGAGACCCGGACCTTCATCGAGGCCCTGGCCCCCACGGCCCTGGTCTTCTCCCACCTCGACCTGTGGCCCGCCCTGGTAGCCGCGGCGGTGGCCCGGGGCACCCGCCTTGGCGTGATCGCGGCCCGGGTCCGGGGCGACAGTTCGCGGCTGGCCTGGCCTGCCCGGCAGGTGTTCCGGTCCACCTATGCCAGCTTGGAGCTGATAGGCGCCATTGACGCCGACGACGCGGAACGGCTGATCCGGCTGGGCGTCTTGGCGGGACGTATCAGGGTCCTCGGTGATCCCCGATTTGACAGCGTGGTGGAGCGCACTGCGGGCCGTCCAGCTCCGCGGCCGCATCCGACCACGCTGGTGGCGGGCTCCACCTGGCCCGATGAAGAACGGATCCTGCTCGCGACCCTGGGCAGCCTGCATCACGCCCAGGTGCCGGCTCGCCTGGTCCTGGCCCCGCACCGCCCCGGGGCCGAGACCGCCCATCGGATTGCCGCCCTGGCCCGACGTGTCGGCCTGGCGCCTCCCCGAGACCTCCATTCCGCGAGCGATCAGGATTCGCTGGTCGTGGTGAATGAGTTGGGTCGATTGGCCGACCTGTACGGCGAGGGGGTGATTGCCTACGTGGGAGGAGGCTTCCGGCGTGGCGGCCTCCACTCGGTGCTGGAGTCCGCGGTCTGGGGGGTGCCGACCATCACGGGTCCGGAGGTTCAGGGGTTCCCGGAGGCGCTGCTGCTGCGGGACCAGGGCGCAT
The DNA here is from genome assembly GCA_937871775.1 of uncultured Gemmatimonadota bacterium. Lineage (GTDB taxonomy): Bacteria > Gemmatimonadota > Gemmatimonadetes > Gemmatimonadales > GWC2-71-9 > JADJOM01. Next base: position 6,672 of record CALMOP010000336.1, read on the forward strand.
TGATGACCCTGCCCCGGCGGGGAGCGGCCACGACCCTGGAGGCGTGGTGGGAAACCTGGCTGACCAACACCGAGGCCCGCGAGGAGGCCGGCCGGACCGCCCGCCGCACCGTGCGGGAATACACCGGGGCGGCGGAACGTTGCGCCCGGCTGATCGAGGACCTCATGCCCGGCCCGACCTCAGGCTAGTGCCGCTCCCCCCTGGTTCGCCACGTGAGGCGGCCCTGAGTGTACTGCACCTGCGTCTGGTTCAGCGAGCGTGACGGAAGGCTCCATACGGAGACGCCGTGAACGCTACCTGAAGTCCGGGAGATGGGGTTGGAACGGCACTAGCGGTCGACGACAATGCCCTGGATCGTGACCGTCCGGGGAACCACCAGTCCTGCCGTCAGGACCGTCACCAGCAGATTGCCGAAGCTGGTCTCGACTCGCACCCGCACGTTGGCGATGCTCTTGCCCCCGATCAGCTGGCTGGCCAGGGCTTTCTGCAACGAGGGGTGCGACAACTGGACGATCCCGAAGAGACCATAGACCGCCTGTTGCTGCACCCGGAAGGCAGTGCCTTCCGGAGGTGCGGCGGCATCGCTGGCCAGGGTGGCCGGAACCCCCAGATGGGCGGCGTCCAGGGTCAGGGCGCAACCGGTGGCGCCGAGCGCGATCAGGAGCAGGCCGAGGACCGCTCGGCAACCGGGGCGGAGGGACACGGTGGCGAGACCTTTACAGACCGGGAATCTTGAGCGTGTAGCTGGCACCCACGCTGAACACCGAGGGATTCACGCCGTCACCGGCCCAGCGCCGGTCGTACGCGGCACCAAACCCAATCCCGCCGAGCAGACTGAAGTCGATCCCGCCGCTGATCCCGAACTGGGTGGTAGTGTTGCTGGGAGCGCTGCCGGAGACCCGGAATACATCCACCCGGGGAGCAATCCAGGGCTTGATGGCCAGGGCCGGGTTGGGAATCCGGAGCGCGATGCCCAGTCCGATCGGGGCGTGCACATACTCGATGCCGCTCTGCTTCCGGTATTCGGCGCCCCCCTGCAGCGTGGCCGAGAACGGCACCAGCGGTCCCCCGAAGACCTTCAGGTTGAGGTAGCCGCCGTAGCCAGTCTGCGCTTCCACCGGACCATCGGGATCCCACTGGGAAACCAGGGCGCTGATACCGAGGAATCCAAGACCCAGCGTCGCCCGACCGCCGTAGGCGGTCCCCTTGCCATAGGTATCGTCGGGGAAGCCGACCTCGCCACTCAGAGTGAGCCCGCTGCTCACGCCGCTGTTGCGAACCGGGAGGCCAGTCACCTGCGCAACGCCCACGGCGGGAAGGGTGGCGCTGAGCAGGAGCGTGCCGACGGTAATCGCGCGAACTCGCATTCCGGCCTCCGAAGGGCACAGGGCGGATAAGGCGCCGCAAACTACTGGCCGCCATGGGGATAAGTCAATGACGCGAAATCGCGGCCAGGCACCCGATCCCGGAAACGCACTCCCCCGCCGACCGACGTCGGCGGGGGAGAATTGCGCGGTGCTGCGATGGCGACCCTAGCGGTGCCAGGCCAATCCGATCCCGACGCCTTCGATGTCTCCGAGCGAGCCGCTCACCCGGACCTCGACGGTCTTGGACAGCGCGACGTCAACACCCAGCCCGAACCCGAACTGCACGTCGCTGAGCAGATCCCCGAAGGTCGGGGCGATGACCGGATTCACGTACGGGGTGAAACTGATATTCGAGTCCTCCATCAGGAACTGGCGCCCGAACGTGGCCCCGACCGGGATCAGGAACCCCGAGGTGCCGTTGGCGAACAACGCCCCGAAGGCGCCGGTCAGCGACGCGTCGAGCGGAAAGTCCTGGGTGTGCTTGGCCACCGGGAGCCGGGCATCGATCCCGATGCCGAACAGATTGTCGGCGGACCCCTCGGCGTCGATGACGCCGACCGTCACACCGACATCAAACTTGGGCCGGGCGATCCGGTACTCACCCTGGAGGGCCACACTCACGCCCTGTCCCGGGTCGGAGAGGTAGCCCGACAGTTCGCTGTGCTTGAAGGCCCGGTAGGGGCTGTGGTAGACCGGAGTCGCGATGGTCTGGGCCTGGAGGCTGAGGGCCCCGGCCAACGTCAGGCATCCGAGCAGCGGCAGGCGCTTCGGCATTCGGCTATTCTCCCTTGACCTGTTCCGCGACCACGCGGACGGTGTTGTGTACCGCCTGGAGGAACCCGCCGGCCACCCGGAACCGCCGGGCGGTACCGCCAGTGGCCACTGTGAGGATCCCTCGACCCAGGAGAGTCATGAACGGCGCGTGGCGGGGGAGAATCCCCACCTGGCCGTCGAACGCCGGGGCGGTCACCGCCTCGGCCTCGCCGTCGAAGATGGCGGCTTCCGGCGAGATCACCGTGACGTGCATCACGCGCTCGCCAGCTGCTTGGCCTTTTCCACAGCCTCATCGATCCCGCCGACCATGTAGAACGCCTGCTCCGGCAGGTCGTCGAACTCGCCGGAGAGCACCCGTTCGAAGCTCTCGATGGTGTCCTGGAGCTTCACGTACTTCCCCTCGAAGCCGGTGAACTGCTGGGCCACGAAGAACGGCTGCGACAGGAACCGCTGGATCCGCCGGGCCCGTGCCACCACCAGCTTGTCGTCCTCGGAGAGTTCGTCCATCCCCAGGATCGCGATGATGTCCTGCAGGCTCTTGTACTTCTGCAGGGTGCGCTGGACCCCGATGGCTGCATTATAATGGCGCTCACCGAGGTACTGGGGATCGAGGATCCGGCTGGAGCTGTCCAGCGGGTCGACTGCGGGATAGATGCCCAGCTCGGAGATCGCGCGGGACAGCACCACCGTCGCATCCAGGTGGGCGAATGCGGTCGCCGGCGCCGGATCGGTCAGGTCGTCGGCCGGTACGTAGATCGCCTGCACCGAGGTGATCGAGCCCTTCTTGGTCGAGGTGATCCGCTCCTG
>CALMOP010000337.1 GCA_937871775.1 uncultured Gemmatimonadota bacterium
CCTACCCCTCGATCACCGTCCGGCTCTGCTCCCGCATGAACTGCTGCACGTACCACGGCCCGCAGCCACCCTTGCCGCTGGAGCCGCTCCCCTTCCAGCCGGTGAACGGCTGGGCCCCGGGCCACGCCCCGGTGGTGGCGCCACTGCGCTTGTTGACGTAGCACACGCCGGCCTCGACCTCCTCAAACCAGCGGTCGATCTCCGCCTGCTTGGTCGAGAACAGTCCCGACGTCAGGCCGTACTCCGCCCGGTTGGTCTCGGTGATGGCCTGGTCGAGACTGTCGATCGGCGCCACCGCCAGGAAGGGCACGAACAGCTCCTCCATGAACAGGCTGCTCGACAGTGGCAGCTCGGCGATGGTGGGCGACACGAAGTGGCCCCGGTCGAAGTCGCCGCCCCGGAGCCGCTCCCCGCCCAGCAGGATCCGGCCCTCCTTCCGCGCCTGGGCCACCGCCTGCTCCCAGCGCTCCACCGCGCGGGCATTGATCACCGGCCCGAACCAGACGTCGCGCCGGGAGACATCACCCATGGTGATGGCCCGGGTCTGGGTCAGCAGCTTCTCGACGAACGGCTGCGCCACCGCCCGGTGGACATACACCCGGCTGGTGGCGCTGCACTTCTGGTTCTGCAGCCCGAAGGCGGAGCGCATCACTCCCTCGGCGGCCGCGTCCAGGTCGGCGCTGTCCATGACGATGGTGGAGTTCTTCCCCCCCAGCTCCATGAGGCAGGGCTTGACCCAGTGCTGCGACAGGCCGTGGAAGATCCGCATGCCCACCGCCTTGGAACCGGTGAACACCACGCCATCGGTGAGCGGGTGCTGCCACATCGGGTCGCCGATCTCCCGGCCGTGGCCCGACACGAAGTTGAACGCCCCGGCGGGGACCCCCGCGTCGCGGTAAACCTCGTACAGCTTGAGCCCGGTCCAGGGCGTGTCCTCGGCGGGTTTGTACACCACGGTGTTGCCGGTCATCAGGGCCGCCGACGACATGCCGGTCGACAGGGCCAGCGGGAAGTTGAACGGCGCCACACAGACGAACACGCCGTAGGGCCGGAGGACCTCGGTGTTCCGCTCGATCGGAGTCAGCCGCGCCATGGCGCGGGTGAAGCCCTGGTGATCCTCCACCTGCTGAGCGTAGTAGTCGATGAGATCGGCGGACTCCTCGGTGTCACCCATGGCTTCCAGCCGGTTCTTGCCGACTTCGAGGCTCATGATCGCGGAGAGCACGAACTTCCGCTCCCGGATCAGTTCCGCCGCCCGGCGCATGATCCTGATCCGTTCCTGCCACGGCAGTCGGGCCCAGCCGGCCTGGGCCGCCTTGGCCGTCCGCACCGCCTGATCGACCTGTTCCGGGCCGGCACACGCGAACCGTCCCAGCACCAAACCGGTATCGATCGGAGACACATCGACGATCGGTTCCCGGCCGGGGACCTCCACCGCCTTCCCCGCGATGTACAGCGGGTGGCTCTTCCCCACCTGGGCCCGGACTTCGGCCAGCGCCGCGTCGTAGGTCTTGTGAAACGCCTCCATATCCACGTTGGCGGAGGTGTAGGTGATCTTCTGCTGTGGGGCGGTGGTGGCCATTGTGTCTCCAAAGGCGAGGAGGCGAGGAGGCGAGGAGGCGAGGAGGCGAGGTCGGGAGCAATGGCCCGATCGCCCTGACGGGCTCACCCGCCCCGCATTTTCCCGATCGTCAGTTCCAGGGCGGCGGCGAACCGCCGCACCAGCTCGTCAATCTCCGACTCGTCAATCACAAAGGGTGGCGCCAGGCAGGAGAGGTCGCCATTCCCGCCATCGGCCTGGCCCATGTTGGCCCAGGTCATCAGCCCCTCGTCCAGCGCGGTCTCGGCGAAGGTCTCGGCGAACTTGAGCTTCCGCGGGAACGGGGTCCGGGCGGCCTTGTCCTGCACGAACTCGATCCCGGCGAGGAGCCCCCGGCCCCGGATGTCGCCCACATGGGGCAGCTCGCGAAGCGGCGCCAGCTTGCGGTGGAACACCTCTCCCATCCGGGCGCAGCGGGCCACCAGATCATGGCGTCGCAGATAGCGGGTGGCGGCCAGCCCGCCCGCGGCCAGCACCGGGTGGTGGCTGAAGGTCTGGGCATGGAGCAGCGCGCCCGAGCCGCGGGCGATCGGATCCAGCAGCCGCTCCGACGTCACCACCGCCGAGAGCGGCACGTAGCCACCGGTGATCCCCTTGCCGAAGGTCATGATGTCCGGCGTCACGCCGTAGCGCTCGATCGCGGTCCAGGTGCCGGTGCGCCCCGCTCCGACCAGGATCTCATCGGCGACGAACAGCACCTGGTGGCGGTCGCAGATTTCGCGCACCCGCCGGAAGTAGTCGGGCCTGGGAACCGAGTGGCCGGTGGAGCTTCCCCCGACCGGTTCCGCGATGAACGCGGCCACGTTGTCGGCGCCGAGCTGGCGGATGGCGCTGTCCAGTCCCGAGCCCGAGCACACCGGACAGTCGCTGGCTTCCACTCCGCCGCACTCACAGCGGTAGGGATAGGGTGCCGGGATCCGGTGGATGTCCACCAGCCATTCGCGATAGTACGTCTGGTAGTGGTCCCGGGGCGAAGCCGACAGGGCCAGCAGGGTGTTGCCGTGGTAGGCCGGCACCAGGGCAATCACCTTGTGCTTCGACGGCCGGCCGCTTTCCACCCAATATTGGCGGGCCAGCTTCAGGGCTGCTTCGACCGCCTCCGACCCGCTGCCGAGGAAGTAGACCTTGTCGAGCGTCGGGGGCAGCAGCTGGACCAGCTCGTCGGCCAGCTGCTCCACCGGTTCGGTGGTGAAGGCGGTCCCGTTGACGTAGGCCACCTGCGCGGCCTGGCGGGCCATGGCCTCGCCGATTTCCGCCACCCCGTGCCCGAGATTCGCGACAAAGGCGCCGCCTGAGCCGTCCAGATAGCGTTTGCCCGCGGCATCCGTCAGCCAGCATCCCTCTCCCCGCACGATGAGCGGGAAGGTCCGGGTCAGCTTCCGGTAGAAGACATGCGAATCGGGGTAGCGGTGGGTCGGCATCGAGGCCGGAATCTGGCTTCCCCCCTCGGGTCGCCGCTAGGGTCCTGGCGCCGGACCGCTGCCGGACGCGCGGCTCACCCCGGGACCGGGGGTCGGGTGTGCCACTCCGGCGGCCGCTACTTGCGGGGGTCCCAATCTGGGGCATACTAACCGCAGGGCTACCGGACCATCCAACCGCCGCCGCGGCTGTCCGGCCGAACAGCCTCGCGGCAAACTCCACCAGGGGACGGATGAACCAGGCTTTTTCCGAGCCAGTGTTTCGGGCGGGGGGCCAGAGTTTTGACTGGCGCGACGTGATCCTGTGCGCCCATCTGGCCGGCCGCTGGCAACCCGCGCTGGAAGTCATTGCGGAGGGCGTGGCCGGACTCGGCGTCATTGAAGACCGTATCGACCCCGAACTGGAAGATGCGGTGGACGCGGCCGCGGCCGAGTTTCGCTACGACCGTGAGCTGATCACGGCGGAGGAGACCGAGGCCTGGCTGGCCGCCCGGGGCGTCGAAGTGGCGGCCTGGCTGGGCAGCGTGCGCCGGGCGGTGCTCCGGGAACGGCTGGAGGGGCTGGACGAGCGACGTCAGGCGTTTCCTCCCTCGAAGAAGGCCATTGAACGGGCCGCGCTGGTGGATCTCCAGTGCACCACCCTGGGCCAGGAACTGGCGGAGTTCTGCGCGGGCCAGGTCGCGGGCGCGCTCGCCGCCGGGCTGTCGGCCGACGCCGGGTCGCCGCCAGTCGACGCGTCGGAGCCGCTGCCGCCCGGAGTGGATCCGGAGCACACCGCTGCTCGGGGATCGTACTTCGCTTGTGTTGCCGCTGCGGTCGAGCGGCTCCGGGAGTCGATCCTGAAACACGACACCCTGAAGCGCGCCACCGACGGGCATCAGCTGGAGTGGGTCCGACTGGCCTGCCGGACCGTGACTTTCGCGGAGGAGCCGGAGGCCCGCGAGGCGGCGCTGTGTCTCCGGGAAGACGGCGAGGACCTCGCCACGGTCGCCGCCGAGGCCCACCTGGAGGTGGAGGACTGCGAGTTCTTCATCGAGGAACTGGCCCCGGACCTCCAGACGCTCTTCCTGTCGGCCCGATCCGGTGACGTGATCGGGCCGGTTGCGTCGGACCAGGGGCAGACCGTGTACCAGGTGGTCACGAAGCGGATCCCCGCATCCTCGGATCCTGAAGTCCGTGACCGGGCGGCCGGCTGGGTGATGCAGCGGGCGCTCGCGAACGAGATGGTGGGCCGGATCGAATGGGTGGTGCAATGGTAACGGGAGCCGCCTGATGGACACCACGACGACCGCGCTGGACGCTCTCCCCGTTCTGAACTTCCTGCCCGAGGAAGTGCGCCGCCAGGTCGTGGCCAGCTTCGAGCCGGCGAGTTTCGGATTCGGCCAGACCATCGTGCGCGAGGGTGAACCGGCCGATGGATTCTACGTGCTGGTCAGTGGCCGGGTCCGGATGGTCAAGCTGGGGGAGAACGGGGACGAGATCTCCCTGGGCAGCCTGCGGCCCGGCGAGAGTTTCGGTGAGTCGGGGCTGCTGGGCCAGGCGGCGCATCCGGCGACGGTCCGCGCCAGTTCCGATGTGTCGCTGCTGCGGCTCGACCGGGCGGTGTTCCAGCAGTTGCTGGGGCAGCGTTCCGAGGTGCGGGAATATTTCGAGCTGCAGGCCCGGCACCGCCACCTGCAGCACTTCCTGCGGCAGTTCTCCACCCTCAACCGCCTCTCCCCCGACGCGCTGGCCGACCTGCTCCGGGCGCTGGAGCCGGTCCAGGTAGCTGCGGGTGAGACCATCTTCCGCGAGGGCGAGCCGCCCGGCCCGATGTTCATCATCGAGGAGGGGCGCTGTCGGGTGCACATCGGGGTGGAGAGCCGCCGCCGCAACGTGGCCTTCCTGCGACGGGGCGAGTTCTTCGGGGAACTCTCCGTGTTCCAGGACCAGCCCCGGGAGTCCACCGTCGAAGCGGTGATTCCGACGACGCTGCTCCGGCTGACCCGGGAGACCTACGCGGCGCTGCTGGAGCGCCACCCCGAATTCCGCGCGGAGATCGAGGATCGGATCTCCCAGCTGGACTTCAAACACACCGCCCAGATCCCGATCGATCTGTACCAGGAGCTGCTGCCCGCCGAAGCCCGGGCCGCGGCCACGGTCGATGAGACCCAGGTCGATCGAGATCTCACCCAGGCCTGGGCGGTGCCCCAGCCGACGCCCGAGGGAGAGCCGGAGGCTCCCGTGGCGGCGCCCTTTGCCGACGAAGAGGGGCGGTTCGTAAAACAGGGCCGCCGGATCCGGCGGTTCCCGCATCTGTGGCAGATCGATGAAATGGACTGCGCCGCCGCCAGCCTGGCGATGGTGTGCCGCCACTATGGGAAGGCGGTCAGCCTGGCCCGGATCCGGCAGCTGGTGCACACCGGACTCGATGGCGCCAGCCTGCGGGCCATCTGCGAGGGCGCCAACGAGCTGGGCCTCGCGGCGCGGTCGGTGAAGGCGTCGCGGGACAACCTGGATCAGATTCCGCTGCCGGCGATCGTGCACTGGGAGGGCAATCACTGGATCGTGCTGTATGGCGTGGACCCCCGGGGGGTCCGGGTCTCCGATCCCGGAGTGGGCAAGCGGCGGATCCCGCGGGCGGCCTTCCTGGAGAAGTGGACCGGTTACGCGGCGCTGTTCGACTATACCGAGGCGTTCGAGAAGAACCGGGAGGGCCGGGCCGGGATCAGCTGGTTCCTGCCGTTCTTCCAGCCCCATGCCCGGTTGCTGGGACAGGCGATGGCCCTCGCGGTGATCGTCAGCGCCCTGCAGATGGTGATCCCGGTGTTCACCCAGGTCATCGTTGACCGGGTGCTGGTCGAGCAGGACATGACCCTGCTGCGCCTGCTGGTGGGAGGGATGGCCGGAGTCGTCGGCTTCACCCTGATCGCGACCCTGGTGCAGCGCTACCTGCTGAGCTGGACCGCGGTGCGGATCGACGCCAGCTCCCTGGATTTCATCACCCGGCGGCTGCTGAGCCTGCCGATGACCTACTTCACCACCCGACGAACCGGGGACATCCAGCGGCGCCTGGCGGGCATCTGGCAGATCCGCGAGTTCATGGTCGAGCACGGGGTATCCGCCTTGACCGCGCTGGCCCAGCTGGTGGCGGCGGTATGCCTGATGCTGCTGTACAGCCCCACCCTGACCCTGGTGTTCCTGGCCACCCTGCCGCTGCTGATCCTGCTGATGCGGTTCGCCTCGATCCGGCTGCTGCCGCTGTACGCGGAGCTGGAGGAATCCCACGGCCGCTACCAGTCCTTCCAGATCGACGCCATCAAGGGCATCGAGACCGTGAAGGCGCTGGCCGCCGAGCACGCCTTCCGGGACCTGATGCTGCGCCAGTTCCACCGGGTGGCCCGGCAGCGGTTCCGGGCCGACTTCACGACCATGAGCTACCAGGGGGTGGTGTACTCCGTCACCCTGCTGTCGGTGATCCTGTTTCTGCTGGTGGGCGCCCAGCTGGTGATGCGCGGCTCCATGTCGATCGGCGCCCTGGTGGCGTTCAACGCCCTGGTGGCGCTGGCCAACCAGCCCATCGTCTCGCTGCTGCACACCTGGGACAACCTGCAGCTGGCGCGGGTGTACCTCAACCGGCTGGACGACGTGCTGGAGCAGGAGCCGGAGCAGGGCCAGGACCGGTCCCGCCTGATCCCGGTCAAGTCGCTGGAGGGGCGGATCGCGCTGCATCGAGTCGGGTTCCGCTACGGCGGGCCGGAGTCTCCCCCCATTCTCGAGGACATCGACTTCGAGGTGGTGCCCAATACCCGGGTGGCCATCGTGGGCCGGAGCGGATCCGGCAAGACCACGCTCATCAAGTGCCTTGCCGGGCTGCTGGAGCCGACCGAGGGGACCATCCTCTACGATGGCATCGACCTCAAGACCCTCAACTACCGGGATCTGCGACGGCGGATCGGCTTCGTGCTGCAGGAGAACCACCTGTTCGACGACAGCATCGCCCGCAACATCGCGTTCGGGGAGGAAGAGCCGGACCTGGACCAGGTCATGTGGGCCGCCCAGGCCGCCAACGCCCGGGAGTTCATCGAGCGCATGCCGTTCGGCTACGACACCCGCATCGGGGAGTCGGGGATCGGGGTCTCGGGGGGACAGCGTCAGCGGATCGCGATCGCGCGGGCGCTCTATCCCCGGCCGCCGGTGCTGATCTTCGATGAGGCCACCAGCGCCCTGGACAGCGAGTCGGAGCGGGCGGTCAAGGAAAACATCGACCAGCTGCTGGAGGGACGCACTTCTTTCGTGATCGCGCACCGGCTCAGCACCGTCCGGGACGCCGACATGATCCTGGTGCTGGAGCGGGGCCGGCTGGTCGAGCAGGGCCGCCACGAGGACCTGATGGAGCGGCAGGGGCTGTACTACTTCCTGGTCAGTCAGCAGCTCGGCCTCTGAGCGGGGTGACACACCATGTCCTGGGAACGTGACACCGCCTACCTCGAGACCGTGCCCCCGCACTGGGCGGCCCGGGGCCTCTCCTATATCATCATCGCGCTGTTCTTCAGCGCGATCCTGGCGGCGGTCCTGGTGAGCGTGCCAGAGACGGTGGATGGGCGCTTCATGCTGGTCCCGGAGCAGGGCGCCGACCCGGTGCGGGCCCTCAAGGAGGGAGTGGTGAGCCAGGTGCTGGTGCGGGAGGGTGATCCGGTCAGCGCCGGCACCACCCTCATGCTCATCAACTCGGCTCCGCTCAGCGACCGGTCCTCGGACCTGCGCAGCCTGGAGGCGGAGCGCCGGACCGATCAGGAGCGGCTGCGGATTGCGGCCAGCCAGTACCAGTCCCGGCGCCGTGCCGATCAGGACGAGGATCAGCGGCTCCGGACCAGGGTGACATTTCTGGAACAGCTCATCGTGTCCAAGCAGCACCGACTGAGCCAGACCCGCCAGTTGGCCGACAGCTTTCAGGTCGGGGCCGAGCGCGGGTGGGTGGGCCGGCTGGAGGCGACCCGGCTCGACATCGAGGCCAGCACCCTTGCCGAGGACGTGCAGATCGCCACCAATGACCTCGCCGATGCCCGCGCGGCCATCGTGCGGCTGGTGCACGACACGGAAGCCCGTGACCTGGAGTATCGCGAGACCCGGCGGGGTCTCGAGGAGGGATCGGAAACCGCCCGCATCCGGATCGCCGCCCTGCAGCGAAACCTGGTGAACCTGACCGACTCCGGCCTGGCAGTGACGGCGCCCTGCGCCGGGACGGTGCTGCGGCTGCACGTCGGCGCCGCGGGCGCCATCGTCCGGGAGGGAGAGGCGCTGAGCGAAGTGGCCTGCGCCGGACACCGCCTGCAGGCCCAGTTCGACCTGCCGCAGGCCGGCGTCCCCCTGGTCAAGCCGGGCCAGCAGGTGAAGCTCCGCTTCGATGCCTTCCCTTATCAGCGATTCGGGGTGCGCTTCGGTACGGTGCGCTGGCTGGGGCCGGCCGGGGTCCAGGGCAGCGACAGCAGCGCCTTCCGGGCCCTGGTCGATCTGCAGGATGACTCCATCCGGGTCCATGGCCAGCCCCGCGCCCTGCTGGTCGGGATGGTCGGTCGGGCCGACGTGATGGTCGGACGCCGATCGCTGGTGAGCTATGTGTTCGAGCCGATCCGGGCGCTCCGGGAAAACCTCCGGGCACCGCCGCCGTGACCGATCGCCGCTCGGGCCAGTGGGTCACCCTCGCGGATTTTCACTCCGAAGACGAGGCGATGCGGACCTGCCTGCACCTCGCGGGCATCGCCGCACGGACCGATCTGCCGGTCCTGATCCTGGGAGAGACGGGCACCGGCAAGTCGCTGCTGGCCCGGGTGCTGCACACCAGCTCGGCGCGGGCCCAGGCCCCGTTCGTGGAATTCAACGCCGCCGCCCTCTCGGACACCCTGCTCGACAGCCAGCTGTTCGGACACGAGAAGGGTGCCTTCACCGGGGCCGACCGGCGGGTCAAGGGCAAGTTCGAGCTGGCCGACAGCGGCACCCTGTTCCTCGACGAGATCGCCGACATGAGCCAGCCCGCCCAGGCCAAGGTGCTGCGCGCGGTGGAGTACGGTGAGTTCGAACGGCTGGGCAGCGAGCAGCTGCAGCAGGCCGACGTCCGCCTGATCTCGGCGACCCATCTTCCCATCATCCGCTTCCTGCAAGCCGACCATTTCCGGAAAGACCTGTTCTACCGGATCAGCGGCATCACCCTGCGGCTGCCGCCGCTGCGGGAACGCCCCCGGGACCTGCGCTCCCTCATGGCCGCCGAAATCACCGCCGCCAGTCAGACCATGGGACGAGCCATCGAGGGGCTGAGCCGTGCCGCGGCGGAGCGGCTGATCCACTACGACTGGCCCGGCAACCTGCGGGAACTCAAGCGGGTGATCCACACCGCGGTGGCTGTGACCGAGGGAACGGTCATCGAGGAGGCAGCGATCCTGATCGAGGCCACTCCGGGGGAGTCGGAGCCCGAGGCGGTGGCGGTCCGCCACGATGAGCCGATGGAGAACGGCGATCTCTCCCTGCGCGGCGCCGAGCGGAGACACGTCCAATCGGTACTGGAGCTGTTCCGGGGCAACAAGCGCCGCGCCGCCCGGGCACTGGGGCTGTCCCGCTCCACCCTGGACCGGAAGCTGGCGGGGTCCTGAAGAGCGGGGGAACGGGGAACGGGAACGGG
>CALMOP010000338.1 GCA_937871775.1 uncultured Gemmatimonadota bacterium
CATCCACGACCCGATGGTCGAACGACAGGGTCAGGAACCCGCGCAGCCGCGGCGCGATCGCCTCGGTGCCGTCCGGGAGAGTCACCACCGCCGGCCGCTTCTCGATGGTGCCGACTCCCAGAATGGCCACCTGCGGCTGGTTGAGGATGGGAAGCCCCGCCAGGGAACCGAACACGCCGGGGTTGGTGATCGAGAAGGTCCCGCGCTGGACCTCATCCGGGTTCAACTTCTTGGTGCGGGCCCGCTCCCCGAGGTCGCTGATGGCGCGGGCCAGCCCCAGCAGGGACAGCTCGTCCGCCTGCTTGACGACTGGCACGATCAGGCCCCAGTCGAGGGCCACGGCGATGCCGAGATTGACCTCGTGGCGGAGGATGGTCGTGTCGGCACCGACCGCCGCGTTCAGCCGCGGATGGCGCCGCAGATTGGCGGCCACAGCCTTGGCGATGAACGCCAGGTAGGTCAGGTTGACGCCCCGCTCGGCGAATTCCTGCTTCTTCCCGGCCCGGATCCGGGCCACCTGGGTATAGTCGACCTCGAACAGGGTCTGGACATGCGCCGAGACCCGCCGGGACATGAGCATGTGATCGGCGGTCAGCTTGCGGATGCGGGACCAGGGTTCGACCCGGTCCCCGGGCCAGGGCTCGGCTGCGGGATGCGCAGCCGGCGCCGAGGCCACGCCCGTCACCGGGCGTGGGGATGGCGCGGCCGGCGCGCCGCGGTCGATGAACTCGAGCAGGTCACCCTTGGTGACGCGACCGGCGTGACCGCTGCCCGGGATGCCCCCAATATCGATCCCGTGCTCGGCGGCAATCTTGCGGACCAGGGGCGTGGACTTCTGGCGCAGGCGGTCTTCGCTGCTCAGACCCACCGACGGGCCGGAGGCGGCCGCGACCGGCGGGGCCATGGTGGGAGCAGCCGCCCTGGGGGCCGCGGCGGGCGCCGGGGGCGGCGCCGCCGGCGGCGCCGCCGCAGGCGCGGGAGCGGCGGCGGCAACGCCGCCCTTCTCGGTCTCCAGCCGGGCCACCACGGTATTCACGGCGACGGTCTGTCCCTGCTGGACCAGGATTTCGGCCAGAACCCCCGCGTTGGGGGCCGGAATCTCGGCATCGACCTTGTCGGTCGAGATCTCGAAGATGGGCTCGTCCCGCTTCACCTCGTCGCCCAGCTGCTTGAGCCACTTGGAGAGCGTGCCTTCCGTGATGGACTCGCCCATCTGGGGCATGATCACGTCGATTCGGGCCATGCAGCGTGACTCCGGTTGATTGCCTGGGCGGTAGCGGCGGTACGGCGGTAGCGGCGGTAACGGCGGTAACGGCGGTAACTTCCCTACTATCTCTGCCGTCACGTACGGTCCCTACCGTCCCTGCCAATCCCTACCACCCCCAAAAACCATCCCTACGATCCCCACCATCCCTACCGACCCTGCCCTCGGTACCCACCTAGTAATTCGCCAGCCAGCGGCAGGCCGCCACCAGGTCTTCGGCCTGGGGCAGAATGTAATCCTCCAGCGGCGGAGCGTAGGGCAGCGGCACGTCATGGGCGCAGACCCGGCGCACCGGCGCATCCAGCCATTCGAACGCCAGCTCGTTGATGCGGGCCGCAATCTCGCCGGCCATCCCGCCGGTCCGGGTATCCTCGTGGGCGATCAGGACCCGGTTGGTCCGCTGGAGGCTGGCCACGATGGCGGCATCGTCCAGCGGCACCAGGCTGCGCAGGTCGAGCACCTCCACCGACAACCCGTCCTCCCGGTCCAGCCGCTCGGCCGCCTCCAGCGCCTTCCAGACCATGGCTGACCAGGTGACCACCGTCAGGTGGTGCCCGGCCCGCGCCACCCGGGCCGAGCCCAGCGGCACCAGGATCTCGGGATCTGCCGGGAGGTCCTCCTTCACCCGGCGGTAAAGATACTTGTGCTCAAAATAGAGGACGGGATCATCATCACGAATAGCCGATTTGATCAACCCCTTGGCGTCCCGGGCGGTGGCGGGGCAGACCAGCTTGAGCCCGGGGGTATGCAGGAACGCGGCCTCGGGGTTCTGACTGTGGAAGGGCCCGCCTCGCACGTAACCCCCGCTGGGGCCTCGAATCACCAGCGGCGTGGACAGTCCGCCCCGATAGCGGGCGGTGGCCACGTAATTAGTGATCATATCGTACGCACAGGCGATGAAATCGATGAATTGCATCTCGCAGACCGGGCGCAGGCCCATGTGCGCCGCCCCCGCGGCCGCGCCCACGATGGCCAGCTCGCTGACCGGCGTATCGATGACCCGGGTGGGCCCGAATCGGTCCAGCAGCCCTTCGGTGACCCGGAACGGCCCGCCGAGGGCGCCGATGTCCTCACCCAGCAGAAACACCCGCGGGTCCCGCTCCATCTCCTCCGCGATCCCCTGCCGGATGGCTTCGAGGTAGGTGGTCTCAGCCATGGGGCGGCTCCCCGGCTCGGCGGTCCGACGGGGCACCCGGGAGGGCACGGTACCATTCGGGTTCGGCGGCCGGCGGGTCCGCGAAGACCCCCGAGAGCGCGGTCCCGATCGCCGGGAAGGGTTCGTCGATGCAGCGGGCCAGGGCCCCGTCGACTTCGGTCTCCACCCGGGCGTCCTCCCGACCCAGATCCTCCACTCCGGCCCAGCCGGCACCGATCAGACGATCCCGATAGCGCGCGATGGGGTCGTTCTGCTCCCAGGCCTCGAGTTCCCCCGCGGGCAGGTAACGCTGATCGTCGTGCTCGGCGTGTCCCTTCCGGCGATAGGTCACCAGCTCGATGAGGGTTGGTCCACCCCCGGCCCGAGCCCGGGTCACCGCTTCCCGGGTGACTTCATAGGTGGCGACCACGTCATTCCCGTCGGCCCGAACCCCGGGGAGACCATACCCTGCGGCCTTGTCGACCAGCCGCGCCGCAGCGGTCTGCATCCGGGTCGGCGTGCTGTAGGCGTAGCCGTTGTTCTCGCATACCACCACCAGGGGCACCCGCTGTACGGCGGCGAAGTTGAGGCCCTCGTGGAAGGCCCCGGTGCTCATCGCCCCGTCACCCACGTAGACCAGGCCTACCCGCGGCTGGTCGGTCAGCTTGAAATAGAGGGTGATTCCGGCCATGACCGGCACCATGGTCCCGAGCGACGAGACCTGTCCCAGAAACCCGCGCTCCAGATCGCTGAAATGGATGTTCAGCTCGCGTCCGGCGGTGGGGCTTTCCGCCTTGGCCATGTACTGCCGAAACACCTCCAGCGGCGTGGCTCCCTGGACCAGCATCGAGCCCAGGTTCCGGATCAACGGAGAGAGCATGTCCCCCGGCTCCAGGGCGTATGCGCTTCCCACGGCATCCGCTTCCTGGCCCAACGACCGGAACAGCCCGCCCACCACCTTGCCCTGGCGGTGTAGCGCCACCAGCCGCTCCTCCAGCACCCGGGTGAGCCGCATGTAGTAATACAGCGCGAGCAGATCAGTCGCGCTGAGGTCAGTTGGCAGGGGCTGCGGCCCGGCGGTGGATCGGGAGGATGGCATGTGGCTGGAGCGCCGGCCTGGGTTCGGGTGGATCGGGGGTCGGGCATCGGGCGTCGGGCGTCAGGCATCCGGCGTCAGGCGTCGGGCGTCGGGGCGTCGGACGTCGGGCGTCGGACGTCAGGCGTCGGACGTCAGGTGTCGGACGTCGGGCGTCAGGCGTCAGGCGTCGGGCGTTAACCGCCACGCACCACGCACCACGCATCACACATCACACACCACGCACCACGCGTCAGCGTCCAGCCGCCGAGGGTCGTGACCCCATGCCGAGCCCTTCCAGCACCAGGGCAGTCATGATCCGCATGGCGTGCGGTACCAGCTGATCGTCCACGTAGAAGGTCGGGGTATGATGACCGCCTGAGCTGCGGCCCGCCGGCACCCCGCCGATCGCGATGTAGAAGCCCGGTACCTGCTGCGCAAAGTAGGAGAAGTCCTCCGCGGTGGTGACCGGCGGCACCCGGCGCACATTGGCCCGGCCGGCCACCCGGGCGAGCACCGGCTCGAAGCGATCGGCCAGGGCCGAATCGTTAACCGTGAGCGGGTGGGTGCGGTCGAACTCCAGCGTGAACGTCGCCCCGGCGGCGCGGGTGGTGCCGTCGAAGATCTCCCGCATGCGCCGCTCAATGGTTTCCTGGGTCTCCAGGTCGAAGGTGCGGACGGTGCCTCGACCACCGGCCCGGGCTTTCCGCCACGCAGGATCCCGATGACGCCGGTGTGAGCCGCCCCGGTGCGGACTTCCAGGCCCAGACGGCGGAGTTCCTCCGCCACCAGCGCGCCGGTCCGGGTCTGGCGGTTACCCAGTTCGGGATGCTGGTGCAGGTCGTGACGGATCTCGATCATCCGTGGCGCCACCTGCTCCGTGGCCCGGGCGACGTCGGCGTCGGTCTGGGCCCCAAGCCCCTGGGCCGGAAGCAGCGCGGCCCAGAGCACGGCGCCGCAGCGGACCGCGGCGGGCCGGAGGTTCGGCAGACCAACCATGGGTACCCCGGTGAGAGGAGACCCTAGAATACCTCGCGCCGGACCCGACCGCTACGAGCGGGGGAAGACCGCGGGAAGACTGCGGGTGAACCGCGGGAAGACAACGGGAAGACCACGGGAAGACTGCGGGGGGACCGCGATTGGGACGCCAGGCCCCCTCCGGAAATGTCTCACTTCGCAATACAGCGATGTCCGTTCGGTGAGCGCGCCCAGCGGACCACCGCGATGCGAACCGGGCCAGGCATTGCGCCTGGCCCGGTTGCGGTTCGCGTTCGCGAACGATGCGCGCGCCCTCACCCTCAACATCACGGCGTGTAGGCTTCTACGACGGCTAAAGCGCTGCCGGCGTCCCCTCCCCCGACCGCATACAGGATGCCGTTGACGACGCCGACGGCGGGCGCGTAGCGCGCCGTGGGCATGGCGGGTTTGGTCGTCCACGTGTTCGTCACCGGATCGTACGCTTCTACCACGTTTGAAATGCTGCCGGTGGCGTCCGATCCCCCGACCGCATACAGGATGCCGTTGACGACGCCAGCGGCCAGGCCACCTCGCGCCGTGGGCATGGCGGCTTTGGTCGTCCACGTGTTCGTCACCGGATCGTACGCTTCACTTGCGAAGCCTGTAAGGCTGCCAGAGGACCAACTTCCCCCGACCGCATACAGGATACCGTTGACGACGCCAGCGGCGAGGTAGTCTCGCGCCGTGGGCATGGAGGTACTGGTCGTCCACCCGCTCGGCAGCACGGCGTAGGTGACCGTCGCCGGGACCGCTGTGTTCGATGCGGTGACCTCCACCACCTGCGACGCCAACGCGAGCCCGTAGGTAGCGCCGGCCGTGAAGACGTTGAACGCCGCGATCGTGTAGGTGCCCGGCACCAGCGCCACCAGCGTCGTCGTGACCGTGACGCTCGCGTGATAGCCGCCGGGCCCGGTGACCGTGACCGCCCCGGCGCCCGCGCCGGGCAGGCCGCTCACCGTGAGCAGCAGACTCCCCGTGGCCGGTGGCGCGGTAGAACTCGAGCAGGCGTTGATGCCCGCGAGCGCGCCCGCCAGGATGATGGCGGCGCTCGCAATCCTCATGTGGTGCACGGTACCCTCGGAAGAGACGGATGCGAAGGGCGCCTAACATCACTGAGCTGGAGGAAACGCGGGCCGCACCACAGGGAAGGCGATACTCACCGGAACGTAGCACCGCGCGCCGCGGAAAGCGAGGCGGCTGACGCCCCTACGGTAGCCGCTCGACCGCTGCTGAGCTTCGACGTCGCACGGCTGCTCGTCATTGGGGCTGTGGTCGCGGCGGTGGGCGGTGTACCGGTTCCGTCCGCCGACTTCGGGTCTGCCCGTTTCACAGATCCCCGGGATACCTCCGCAGATTACGCCGATGGCGCAGGTACGTCCGAGGGGTACACCCTCCGCAAATCTGTGACATCTGCGCCATCTGCGGACCGTGTCATCCGCGCCATCTGCGGTCTCCGTCTCTGCGCCATCCGCGGGCGGCATCCGCAGATGACGCAGACACCTTGAGGGCACCCCCCCATCCACATAATCTGTGTAATCTGCGGATCCCGCTACGAGGTCGCGCCGAGTGCCCTGGCGGCCCGGGCGTAGTCCTTCGGCTTCACCCAGAGGATCATGCCGTAGCGACCCTTCCCGGCGGTCACCGCGTCCGCGGCCGTGACGTTCACCCCGGCGCCGGCGAGCCGTGCGAAGTGCCGTTCCACCGCCCCGACCTTGTCCTCACCCTGAACCAGGAATCCGCGCTTGGTGCGGCTGAGCCGCCAGCCGTGTTTCCGGGCCACGCGGCCGAGGCTGGCGAGGTCGTCGGACACCAGGTCGAGCTGTGCCTTGCCTCCCCCGGCGGGGAAGCCGCTGTAGGCCAGCAGGTTGATCCCGGCCTCCTTCAGGGTCGTGAGTACCCGAGCTCCCTGCCCCGGGCGACTGGGAACCCGCAGATATGCGTAGCTGACTTTGCGGACGCGATCCGACATGGCTGGCTCCTGTGGAGTGTCCCTGCAGGATACGCTTGAGTACCAGAGACGGGAATGGCGGGCGGACGGGCGGTTGGGCGGGAGGGCGCGAGAGGACGGTGGGGCTGTGGGGTGGTAAGGGTGGTAAGGGTGGTAGGGCGGGAGCTGTAGCTCCCGCCCTACCGCCCGCCCTACCGCCTACGCCTTCTCGATCCGCATGCCGTAGAACGACCGGTACACGAAGACCAGCGAACCCAGCAGGAACAGGCCCGCCAGGACATGGGTGAAGAGCGCCCCCTTCTCCGCGGTGAGGCTCACCGCGAGCTCCACGGCGAGAAGCCCGAACAGCGTGGTGAACTTGATAATGGGGTTCAACGCCACGCTGGAAGTGTCCTTGAAGGGGTCGCCGACCGTGTCACCCACCACCGTCGCATCGTGCAGCGGGGTCCCCTTCGACTTGAGCTCGGTCTCCACGATCTTCTTGGCGTTGTCCCAGGCCCCGCCGGCGTTGGCCATGAAGATGGCCTGGTACAGCCCGAACAGCGCGATGGAGATCAGGTAGCCGATGAAGAAGTACGGCTCGGCGAAGGCGAAGGCGAGGGTGGAGAAGAAGACCACCAGGAAGATGTTGATCATGCCCGCCTGGGCGTACTTGGTGCAGATCTCGACGACCTTCTTCGAGTCGCTCACCGAGGCCTTGGTGACCCCCTCGAGCCTGATGTTCGCCTTGATGAACTCGACCGCCCGGTAGGCGCCGGTGGTCACGGCCTGAATGGAAGCGCCGGTGAACCAGTAGATCACCGCCCCACCGGTGATGAGGCCCAGCAGGAACGGCGGGTGGAGGATCGACAGATTCGAGAGCAGTTCCGGCTCGAGGCCATGAGTGAGGGCGACGATGATCGAGAAGATCATGGTGGTGGCGCCCACCACGGCCGTGCCGATCAGCACCGGCTTGGCGGTGGCCTTGAAGGTGTTGCCGGCGCCGTCGTTCTCCTCGAGGTGGGCCTTGGCCCTCTCGAAGTTGGCGTCGAATCCGAACTGCTGCTTGAGCTCCGCCTTGATTTCCGGCTGGACCTCGATCAGCGACAGCTCGTAGACCGACTGGGCGTTGTCGGTCACCGGGCCGTAGCTGTCCACCGCGATGGTCACGGGGCCCATGCCGAGGAAGCCGAAGGCCACCAGGCCGAAGGCGAAGACCGCGGGGGCGAGCATCAGGCCCCCGGGGAACGTAGTACTGACCCCGTAGGCCACGCCCATGAGCATCATCATGGTCAACCCGAGCCAGTAGGCGGAGAAGTTGCCCGCCACCAGGCCGGAGAGGATGTTGAGAGACGCGCCGCCCTGCTCGGAGCTGGTCACCACCTCCCGCACGTGCCGGGAGTTGACCGAGGTGAAGATCTTCACCAGCTCGGGGATGATCGCCCCGGCCAGGGTGCCACAGGTGATGACGGTCGCGAGCTTCCACCACAGGCCGGAACCCGCCCCGCCGAGATCGGGGATCAGCTTCATGGACACGGCGTAGGTGATCACCACCGAGATGATCGAGGTGAGCCACACCAGCCGGGTGAGCGGGTGCTCGTAGTCCATCTTGTCCTTCTGCGCGTCCTGCGACCGGGTCCACGCCTCGTTGATGAAATACGACAGCGCCGACGCGACGATCATCATGATGCGCATCACGAAGATCCACACCAGCAGCTGAACCTGAATCGTCGGGTCCTTGACCGCCAGCAGGATGAAGACGATCAGCGCGACCCCGGTGACGCCGTAGGTCTCGAACCCGTCGGCCGAGGGGCCCACCGAGTCGCCGGCGTTGTCCCCGGTGCAGTCGGCGATCACTCCGGGGTTCCGGGCGTCGTCTTCCTTGATCTTGAAGACGATCTTCATCAGGTCGGAGCCGATGTCCGCGATCTTGGTGAAGATGCCGCCCGCCACCCGCAGCACCGCGGCTCCCAGCGACTCGCCGATCGCGAAGCCGATGAAGCAGGCCCCGGCGTACCCGCCCGGAATGAACAGCAGGATGATCAGCATCAGCAGCAACTCGACGCTGATCAGCATCATGCCGATGCTCATGCCCGCCTGCAGCGGGATGGCGTAGCAGGGATACGGCTTGCCCTTGAGCGCCGCGAACGCGGTGCGCGAATTGGCAAAGGTGTTGACCCGGATGCCGAACCACGCCACCGCATAGCTGCCGCCGATCCCCACCAGGCTCCAGATCAGGATGATCGCCACCCGGCCGCCGGGGAAACCCTGCAGCACCCCGAAGTAGAACCCGATGATCAGCGCGATGAGCGCCCACAACCCGAGCAGAAACTTGCCCTGGGTGAGCAGGTAGGTCTTGCAGGTCTCGTAAATCAGCTCGGACACTTCCAGCATCGACCGGTGCACCGGGAGATTCCTGAGCCGCGAGTAGGTCACCAGCCCGAAGCCGAGCCCCAGCGCCGACACCAGCAGCCCCAGCATCAGCAGCGACCGCCCACTGGTGCCGCCGAGGAAGGTGACCGTGCCCAGATCGGGCAGGACAAGCGACGCCTCACCGCCGGCGTGGTGGACCGCGGCGCCGGCCGACCCTTCAGGGTAGACCGCGGTGTCCTGCGCCAGCAGCAGCCGGGTGGGAAGCAGCAGGGAACCGGCCAGGGCCAGGGTCCGGAGCGTCGGCAGGCGTCGGGGCATGGTCAGGAACTGGCGGAACGTCATCCAGGGTCTCCGGAAAGTTAGAATGGGTTTGCAGCAGGAGTTCAGGGCCGATGCCGGCCGAGCGGTCAATGCCACGCGGTCAGTAGGCGCCGCGCGGCTGGTGCGCGGGGTCGGCCAGCGTGTGAATCCGGGTCAGGAAACGCTTGGCCAGTCGGTCGGCTTCGCTTTCCCCAGGCTGGTTGGTCTCCAGCGTCACCAGGGTGTAGTGCCCGCCTTCCGCCTGCACCGTGACCGCCACCTGGCCAATCGTGCCCGCGAATCGCCGCCGACGGGGCGCTTCCTCGGTCGGCGCCAGGCGGGGGCCGAAGTATCGGTTGGCCTCCGTCATGACCGCGTCGGGGGCCAGGTGGGTGCGGTGGAAGTACTTCATGACGTGCTCCGCTGGCGATGCCGGGAATCCGATTCTGGGATTCTGGGATTCTGGGATTCCAGGATTCATGCAGGGAGCTGCGGCTTCGGGGGATGCGGCACGTGCAGGCCTGGGTTACCGCTATCCCGGAGTGCCAGAATTTCTGGCT
>CALMOP010000339.1 GCA_937871775.1 uncultured Gemmatimonadota bacterium
TGGGCGACCCGTTGGGTCGGGATGGGCGACCCGTTGGGTCGGGATGGGCGACCCGGTGGGTCGGGACGGGCGACCCGGTGGGTCGGGACGGGCGACCCGGTGGGTCGGGATGGGCGACCCGGTGGGTCGGGATGGGCGACCCGGTGGGTCGGGATGGGCGACCCGGTGGGTAACGATGCGGGCGGCGGATAACCGAACAGGGCGACCCGTTGGGTCGCCCCTACGATCCACGATCACCCGCGACGCGGGCCACGTCCCCCGGCCCGCACGGGCCTCGCGTGATCGCGTGCCCATCGGATCGGATTCATGTCGATGTAGGCCCGGGCGCAGACCACCGCCTGCTCGGAGGGAAGAATCCGATCGTGATAACCCCGCTGCCAGAGGGGCATTCCCATGGGCCACAGGCCCGCGGAATGTGCGGCCTTGGTCACCCTCGATTTGATCTGTCCCACAACCGCACCGACGCTCCCCGACCGCGGACCAGCTCGCGCTGGGAGCCCGGCCCGCCCGGCTGAGGCAACAACCCACACAATGGCATGCAGGTGATCCGGCATGACGACCAGCGAGTCCACCGCAATCGTGGAGATCCATCGTGGCAGGCCGGCCCATTCCTCCAGCACCAGTCGCCCCAGCCGGGTCAACCGCACGCCGCTCTGGATCACCTGGGCGAGCACCGGCGCGCGCCCGGCGACGCAGATCGTGATGAAATACGCCCCGGGCGATCGATAATTCCACCGCGGAGCCCGGAGCGAATTGCGTCGGCGACGGGGGATCATCCGCGAAGGTCGATCCGCCGGCCGATTCCCAGATAACCAATTCGACGCGGGTGGAACGCCGGGACCGATCACCCGGTGGTTGGTAGGGGTGACCCAACGGGTCGCCCAGAAGATCGTCGGTTCCCATTCGACGCGGGTGGGGCGCCGGAACGATCACCGGATGGATAGCAGTTGCAGTTGTAGGGGCGACCCAACGGGTCGCCCAGAAGGGTCGCCCAGAAGATCGTCGGTTCCCATTCGACGCGGAGCGACACCGGAACCGATCACCGGATGGATAGCAGTTGCAGTTGTAGGGGCGACCCGACGGGTCGCCCAGGAGGGTCGCCCAGAAGATCGTCGGTTCCCGTTGGACGCGGGTGGGACGCCGGAACGATCACCAGGTGGTTGGTAGGGGCGACCCAACGGGTCGCCCAGAAGATCATGGTTCCATCCGGGGTCATCGCCCGGCGTTCACCGACCGATCGGGTGGTGATTTCGTGATGTGCCCCATTGCCCGGGGATGCGCCCATACGGACGACCGGTGGGATAACGACGCGGGCGGCCGATAACCGAACAGGGCGACCTGTCGGGTCGCCCCGAAGCCTGTCGTCCCGGGTTCCCCCGACATTCTCATCCATATGGTTGAATCCGACTCCAACCCCCATGGCCCCCTGCCGATACTCTCCGCTAGCTTCCACGCCCATTCAGACCTCACGGCCCGGGGACCCATGGCCGCACCGCTGGTTCAGCTGACCCACTCCTTTCAGGCCCCGCAGGGCGGCCCGGCGGGCCACCGGCCCCTGGTCCGCAAACCCTCCTGGCTCAAGGTGACGGCCCCGGGAGGCGGCAACTACGTCCGGATCAAGGCACTGATGCGGGAGCTCGGCCTGCACACCGTATGCGAGGAGGCCCGCTGCCCGAACATCGGAGAGTGCTGGGAGCACAAGGCAGCCACCTTCATGATCATGGGGGACGTCTGCACCCGGAACTGCGCCTACTGTGCGGTGGCCCATGGCACCCCCGCCCCCTACGATCCGGTTGAACCGGTCCGGTTGGCGGAAGCGGTGGCGCGCATGGGACTGGCGCATGTCGTCATCACCTCGGTGGACCGCGACGACCTTCCGAACGGCGGTGCCGAGGCGTTCGCCGAGTGCGTACGGCAGATCCGGAAGCGACTCCCGGCGACCACCGTCGAGGTCCTGATTCCGGACTTCAAGGGGTCGGAAGCAGCACTTCGCCTGGTGCTGGAGAGCCGACCCGACATCCTGAATCACAATCTCGAGACCTGCGAGCGGCTGTACCGCCTGGCCCGGCCGGGTGGGAGATACGACCGGGCCCTTCAGCTACTGGCCAACGCCAGACGGCTGGCGCCGGACGCCTTGACCAAGTCAGGCATCATCCTCGGCATGGGCGAAGAGTGGGATGAGGTGGTCACCGCCATGCGGGACCTGCGTGCGAGCGACGTGAACGTCCTCACCCTGGGGCAATACCTCCGGCCCAGCGACAGGCACCTGCCGATCGCGCGGTACTACACGCCGGGGGAGTTCGGGGAACTGGCCGCGATCGGCCGCGACCTCGGGTACCGCCACGTCCAGGCCAGCCCGCTGACCCGGTCCAGCTACCACGCGTGGGAACAGGCGGAAGCAGCCGTCGGCCAGCAGCCATCGGCCATCGGCCATCGGCCATCGGCCATCAGTCATCAGCTCGACGGCTGACAGCGCAACTCACTCACCACATGGCCACTGCCAAGACCGCCCGCAAAGCCGACACCCGGCTCGCCGAGAGGTACCGTGCCTTGCTGCGGCAGATGCAGTTGATCCGCCGATTCGAGGAGAAGGCCGGAGAGGCGTACAGTCTCGGCAAGATCGGCGGCTTCTGCCATCTCTACATCGGCCAGGAGGCCGTGGCCGTCGGGTGCCTCTCCCAGCTCCGGCCGGACGACTACATCACCGCGACCTATCGCGAGCACGGCCACGCGCTGGCGCGCGGCCTGACGCCCCGGGCCGTCATGGCCGAGCTGTTCGGCAAGGCCACCGGCTGTTCCGGCGGGAAGGGCGGGTCGATGCACCTGTTCGACGCCTCGCGGGGCTTCCTGGGGGGCCATGGCATCGTGGGCGGTCACATTCCCCTCACGGCCGGCATCGGATTCGCGATCAAGTATCGGGAGCAGGACCAGGTCTCGGTGTGTTTCTTCGGGGAGGCGGCCATCAACAACGGGGCCTTCCACGAAGCCCTGAACATGGCGGGGATCTGGAAGCTCCCCTGCATCTTCATCTGCGAGAACAACCGTTACGGGATGGGCACGGCGCTGGACCGGGCCACCGCGACCTGGAACATCTCGGAGCGAGCGGCCAGTTACGACATGGCCCGGGAGGTGGTGGACGGGCAGGACCTCTTGGAAGTCATGGCGGCGATGGAGCGGGCGGTGGTCCGAGCCCGGCGGCCCGCGGCCCCGACCCTGCTCGAGATCCGGACCTACCGCTTCGTGGGTCACTCGATGTCCGATCCGATCCACGGGCATTATCGGACCAAGGAAGAGGTTGAGGCCCACCGGAAGCGGGATCCCATCATCCTGTGGGGCGACCGGCTCAAGGCCGACGGCCTGATCGACGACGCCGGCATCGAGGCCCTGGATGCCGAAGTGAAGGCCGCGGTTTTGGACGCCTTCGAATTCGCGGAGCAGAGCCCGGATCCGGAGCCGGAGGCGTTGTGGGATCATGTGTATGCACCCACCGGGGAGGCGTCAGGCATCAGGCGTCAGGCGTCCCCAGCTGCATTGCCTCCAACGCCGGACGCCTGACGCCCATGCCAACGCTCACCTACCGGGACGCGCTCAACCAGGCCCTGCGCGAGGAAATGGCCCGGGATCCGGACGTCTTCCTCATGGGGGAGGAGGTCGGAGTCTACCAGGGCGCGTACAAGGTCAGCCGCGGGCTGCTCGAGGAATTCGGACCCACTCGGGTGGTCGACACGCCCATCACTGAACTGGGGTTCGCGGGTGTGGGGGTAGGCGCGGCCATGGTAGGGCTCAGGCCGATCATCGAGTTCATGACCTGGAATTTTGCGCTGCTGGCAATCGACCAGATCGTGAACTCGGCCGCCAAGATGCGCTACATGTCGAACGGGCAGGTGGGCGTCCCCATCGTGTTTCGCGGGCCCGCCGGGGCCGCGCTGCAACTCGGGGCCCAGCACTCGCAGAGCTTCGAAGCGATGTATGCCCACATCCCCGGCCTCAAGGTGGTCATGCCGGCCACCCCTGCCGATGCCAAGGGCCTGCTGAAGAGCGCCATCCGGGACGACGACCCGATCGTCTTCATGGAAGGCGAGATGCTCTACAACACCAAGGGCGAGGTCCCCGACGGCGAGCACCTGGTGCCGATCGGGGTGGCGGACATCAAGCGTGCCGGCAACCAGGTCTCGCTGTTCTGCTACTCCAAGACGGTCTCCCTGGCGCTCAAGGCGGCGGAACAGCTGGATGCCGAAGGCATCTCAGCCGAGGTCATCGACCTGAGGACCATCCGGCCGCTGGACCTGGAAACGGTGTTCGGCTCCGTCTCCCGGACCCACCGGGCGGTGATCGTCGAGGAGGGCTGGCCCTTTGCCGGCGCAGGGGCACAGCTGGTCGACGAAATCCAGCGCGGCGTGTTCGACGAGCTGGACGCGCCCATTCTGCGGGTCACCGGCGCTGACGTGCCGATGCCCTACAACAAGCACCTCGAGAAGGCCGCCAAGGTCTCGCCGGAAAAGGTCGTGCTGGCGGTGAAGCGGGTGTTGTATCTGGAGTGAAGGTCAGCATTCAGGCATTCGGCCGTCAGCCGTCAGCGTCAGGAAGCACGGAGGGCTGGCGACTGATTGCCGCTTGGCTGCTGAACGCCTGGCCGCTGAATGCCCTTGAACGCCGAGTGCCGACGGCTGAACGCTGAATGCTGAATGCTGAATGCTGAATGCTAAGTGCTGACCGCCGAACGCTGAATGCCGACGGCTGACGACTCAAGACCAAGGGCCCGACAAGGACGGCGAATGGCAACCAAGGTGCTGATGGAAGCCCTCTCTCCAACAATGGAAGAGGGCCGCCTGGTCGAGTGGAAGAAGGCCGAAGGCGCGGCCGTGAAGGTCGGTGAGATCCTGGCCGAGGTCGAAACCGACAAGGCGGTCATGGATCTGCAAGCCCGGGCCGAGGGCGTGCTCCTGAAGCAGGCCATCACACCGGGGACGACCGTTCCAGTGGGTCAACTGGTGGGTGTCATCGGCTCGGCGGGAGAGGACATTGCCGGGCTGCTCGGTGCCTCGGCGGCGGGCTCAGCGGGCGTGCCAGCTCCGCCTCCGGCCTCCGCTCAAGCCAGGACGGCAGCGGTGGCCACCACTCCTGGAGCGACCGCGGCCGCTGCCGCCGCGACACCCGCGCCCGGTCCTGCACCGACCCCGACGGCGGGGGGCCGGGTGAAGGCCTCACCGCTGGCCCGGAGAATGGCGGCCGACCGGGGTGTGGACCTGGCGGGTGTCCAGGGATCCGGTCCCGAAGGCCGCATCGTGGTGCGGGATCTTTCCACGGGTGCCCGAGTCACGCCGGGTCTCCGGGCCGAGGGGGAAGCCTTCATCGAGGTTCCGCTCAGCCAGATTCGCAAGACCATCGCCAAGCGACTCACCCAGTCGATCGGGCCGGTACCGACCTTCTACCTCACCACCGAAATCGACATGGAGCGCGTCGCGGAGGCTCGCGAGGCGCTGAACCAGTCGGCCCAGCGCGGCGGGGCTGGGGAAGAAGCCGCGAAGGTCTCTTTCAATGACATCGTACTCAAGGCCACCGCGATGGCCCTGCGGCAGCACGCCCGCTGCAACGCCTGGTGGCAGGACGACCGGATCCGCTACTGGAACGAGGTACACCTGAGCGTGGCGGTGGCCATCGAGGATGGACTGATCACGCCGGTGGTCCGCCACGCCGACCAGAAGACCCTGCGCGAGATCGCCGTGGAAGTGCGCTCCCTGGCCACTCGGGCCAGGGAGCGGCGCCTGACTCCGGACCAGTACACCGGTGGGACCTTTTCCGTCTCCAATCTGGGGATGTTCGAGATCGACCAGTTCACGGCCGTCATCAACCCGCCCGAGGCGGGGATCCTGGCGGTGGGAAGCGTCCAGGCCAAACCGGTCGCCGTGGAGGGCCGGGTCGAGGTCCGACGGCGGATGCGGGTGACCATGTCCTGCGATCACCGGGTCATCGACGGGGCGACGGGGGCAGGGTTCCTGAGAACGCTCAAGGGCATGCTGGAGAATCCGCTGGCGATGTTGTGATGATGGATGGGTGAGGCCGCCGAGTCAGGGGCCCCTGGGAGCCACCTGACTCGGCGCTCGACCCCCAGTCGCTCACTTCCAGACACGAGGTAAGTCGTGGCTTCGTTCGACGTGATCATCATCGGTGGCGGCCCCGCCGGCTACGTCTGCGCCATCCGCTCGGCCCAGCTGGGACTCTCCACCGCCGTGGTCGAGAAGGACAAGCTGGGCGGGGTCTGTGTGAACATCGGTTGCATACCCACCAAGGCCCTGCTGCATAGCGCGCGAATCGCCAACGTGGTGACCCATGAGGCCCGGGAGCTGGGCATCGAGACCGGGCCCGTCAAGACCGACTACGGCGTCGCGATGAAGCGGTCTCGCAAGGTCTCGGAGCAGAACTCCCGCGGGGTCGAGTTCCTCATGAAGAAGCACAAGGTCACGGTGCTCAAGGGCGAAGGGGTGCTGGCCCCGGGCAAGAGGGTCAAAGTGGGCGGAGAGACCCACGAGGCCCGCAAGGCGGTGGTGATCGCCACCGGCAGCCGGGTGAAGGGCATTCCCCAGATCGGCCTGGAGCTCAACAAGACCACGGTGATCAGTTCCGATGAGGCGCTGTTCCTGGAGAGGGCCCCGGTCTCCCTGGCGGTGATCGGCGCCGGCGCGGTGGGGTGCGAGTTCGCGGACATCTTCCATGCCTTCGGGTCGAAGATCACCCTCATTGAGGCGCTGCCCCGGATTCTGCCACTGGAAGACGCCGAATGTTCCGACACGGTGTCCAAGAGTTTCCGCAAGCGCGGCATCGAGGTGTTCGCGGGCGCCAAGGTGACCAAGGCCGTGGTGGGCAAGGACAAGGTCTCCCTCACGTTCGAGGCGGGGGGCAAGGCCCAGACTTTAGAGGTCGAGAAGATCCTGATGGCGGCGGGTCGGGACGTCAACACCGAGAAGCTGGGGTTGGCGGAGGCCGGGGTGAAGCTGACCGACCGCGGCTGGGTACAGGTGAATCCGGCCACGCTCGAGACCACCGCGGCCGGCGTCTACTGCATCGGGGACGTCGCGGGGCCTCCGATGCTGGCGCACAAGGGCAGCCGGGAGGGGGTCAACGTCGCGGAACTCATCGCCGGGCGCCGGCCCCATCCAATCCGGTACGATAACGTACCCTCGGTGACCTACTGTCACCCGGAGGTCGCCAGCATCGGGCTTACCGAGGAGCAGTGCAAGGAGCGGAAGCTGGATTACCAGATCGGCCGTTTCCCCTTCAGCGCCAATGGCCGAGCCCGGGCCACCAACGAAACCGACGGGTTCGTCAAGATCATCCGGGACAAGAAGTACGGCGAGATTCTCGGGGCCCACATCGTGGGGGGGCATGCCTCCGAGATGATCCACGAGCTGGGCGTGGCCCGTGAGAACGAGTACACCGTGGAGGAGATCGACCTGGCCATCCACGCCCACCCGACGCTCTCCGAGGCGATCGCCGAAGCCGCGCTGGATTCGATGGGAAGGGTGATGAACATCTGATCGTAGCAGGGGCGACCCGTCGGGGTCGCCCCTACGATCAGATGTGCGTTGTTCGACGGCCATGACCACCACGCCCGACCCCCCGACTTCACCCACCGGAGAACCGGCCGCCCCCGAGCAGGTTGGTCTCGCCTTCCGCGCCATGCTGAGCGGAGCCCTCGCCGGTCTGACGCTGATCGCGGCGGCCATGTGGCTGATGCGCACGCTGCAGGCCGCCGGCCGCGCGCCCACGGCCCCGACGCCCGGCGATGCGGTCGCCACCCTGGTGCTGCTGGCGTGGGTTGGCGGGGCAGGGATCGCCGGGCTGCTGGCCTGGGGATTGATGGCGCCGATCCGGTCCGCCTACCGTCGGGGTGGATTCGCCATGGTGGCAGGGTTCGGGACGCTGCCGCTGGCGTTCGTCACCGCCCCGGTGGATGCGCTGCTGGGCCGCTGGGGGCTGCTGGGGCTGGCGGCGGCCTCCGCGTCCTGCGGGGCGCTGCTGGCGCGACGCCTGGGGATCCGGTGACCGGCGCCGAGCCACTGGGCGTGATCCGGCTTGGCCAGGTGAGCTACCGGCAGGCCCACGCGTTGCAGCGGGCGCTGGTCGACCGTCGGATCGAGGGAGCCATCCAGCGGGACCTGCTGCTGCTGCTCGAGCACGAGCCGACGGTGACCCTGGGCCGGGGCACTCGGGCGGGCAGCCTTCCGCTCCCCCCTGAGGAACTGGAGGCTCAGGGGCTCACGGTCGTGGAAGTAGAGCGCGGCGGCGACGTTACCTGGCACGGTCCGGGCCAGCTGGTGGGCTACCCGATCCTGGATCTCCACCACCACCGCGAGGATCTGCACTGGTACCTGCGGCAGGTGGAGCAGGCCCTCATCATGGGATTGGCCCGGATGGAAATCCCCGCCGAACGGAATCCGGGATACACCGGGGTGTGGACCGAAGGGAGGAAGATCGCCAGCATCGGCATCCATGTCCGCCAGTGGGTAACCAGTCACGGCTTCGCGCTCAACGTGGTCAATGACCTGGCCGGTTTCGACCTGATCGTGCCGTGCGGCATCTCGGGCGTCGAAATGACCAGCGTGGCCGGCGAGCGGCGCCGCCAAGGACAGAATGGCCCTCCAGACGGGGATGCCGGGGACCTCTACGAGGCCACCGTGGCCGCCACCATCGCAGGCGTCGGGGAGGTGTTCGGCCGCTGCCCCGAGCCGGCGACGCTCGCTGAACTGCTGCCCGCGGGAACCCTCCCGGATCCTGGCACGTTCCCGGGGCGCGGCCCGCGCTAGCGCCCGGTCCGGTGGGAGCCGAGCCTCCCGGTGGCCGTTTCACATACGGAGCCGGGGCGGTGTTGTCAACCGGTGGCGCCCTGTCGCGATTTGGCACCACCATTGCGTTTCCCGGAAACCGGCAACATTCTCAGTCCATGACTTCCCCGTCGGAGCGCCGTCCGCCCGAGGCACAGGCTGAGCAACTGGTGCGCGACATCCTCAAGGCCGCCCAGGGATGGGCCCGCGAGGCGCCGCCGGCCCTGCAGCAGGCGGTGCGGGCGGTGACGATCCGCTTGGGTGAGATGGTGGCGGACCAGCGGAACTATTTCGCTCCCCTCCCCGAGCCGCAGGAAGCGGAGCGCTCTCAGGTGCTGGCGGTGGTGGCTCGGCGGCTGGCATCGGAGGCGGTCTCCGAAGGGCTGGAGCGACAACTGGCCGCCCTGAGCGAACTGGAACTCAAGTCCACCGCGTCCTGGGCCCTGGTCCCATCGGCCCAAGGCGAGTGGGTGACGACCGCAGTGCAATACCTCGAGCAGTGTGGGCGCGATCTCCCCGACCCGGAACAGCCGGACGCCTACTGGGCCGATGACGTGGTGGCTGGGGTCATCGCCTCGGTGCGGGCGGTGCTGGGGATCGATGAACTCCACGCCCGGACCGAGGCCCAATACCCGGGCGCCCGCCGCAGCAACGAGCAGCAGGCCATCGAAGAGGAGTAGGGGCGACCCACCGGGTCGCCCCTGCTCCTCGGCGGGCGGCGGCTGGCCGACCGAGCTAGAGGCTGGACTCCGCCAGCAGCTCCATGAATCGTCCGAACACGTTGATCCCTTCCC
>CALMOP010000340.1 GCA_937871775.1 uncultured Gemmatimonadota bacterium
ATGATCGCGCGCCTCTGGCATGGCTGGACCACGCCCGCGAACGCCGACACCTACGAGCGGCTGCTCCGGGAGGAGATCTTCGGTGGCATCCGGGGTCGTGAGATCGCAGGCTTCCGGGGCATTGAGCTGTTCCGGCGGGCGGTGGGGTCTGAGGTCGAGTTCGTGACCCTGATGCGGTTCGACAGTCTGGAGGCGGTGCGGGCCTTCGCGGGGGCGGACTACGAAGCAGCCGTCGTGCCCGAGGCGGCCCGACGGCTGCTTACCCGGTTCGACACCCGCTCGGCGCACTACGAGGTGGTCAGTCCTCTTCCTTGAGGCACTGCTCCAGGATGCCCATGCCGGTGTCCACGTCGTACTGGTTCAGGACCAGCGGCGGCGCCAGGCGGAAGGTGCTCTTGCCGCAGCCCAGCAGCAGCAGCCCCTTCCGGAAGGCCCGCTCAGTGATCCGCTCGACGATCTCGGGATAGGGCTCGCGGGTCTCCCGGTCCTTCACGAACTCCATCCCCAGCATCAGTCCTCGACCCCGTACATCGCCGATCACCGGGTACTGCTGCTGCAGCCGCCGGGCGTGAACCAGCATCCGCTCTCCCATGGCCCGGACCTGGGGCAGGGTCCGTTCGACGATGTCGAGCGTGGCCAGTGCCGCGGCGCAGCTGACCGGGTTGCCGCCGAAGGTGGATCCGTGGCTCCCCGCCTCCCAGCTCATCACCTGGTCCCGGGCGATGAAGGCGCCGATCGGCATGCCGCTGCCCAGTCCCTTGGCGGTCACCAGGATATCAGGTTCCACCTCGTCCCAGTCAACTGCCCACATCTTCCCGGTGCGGCCCACGCCGCTCTGGACCTCGTCGGCCACCAGCAGGATGCCGTGGCGGTCACACAACTCCCGCAGGGCCCGTAGGAAGCCCAGGGGCGGGATCACGTATCCGCCCTCGCCCTGGATCGGCTCCACGAAGATGGCCGCCACGTCACTGGGGTCGACCTGGCGCTGGAACAGCGCGTCGAGCGCCTCCAGGCTTTCCCCGATCGGATCCCGCATCCGGTAGGGGTTGGCATAGGGCACGTGGTACACTTCCGGGATGAACGGCCCGAAATGTTTCTTCTGCTTGCTCTTGCTCGAGGTGAGGCTCATCGCGCCGTAGGTCCGGCCGTGAAACGATCCCTCGAAAGCGATCAACGCCGGCCGGCGGGTATGGTAGCGAGCCAGCTTGATCGCTCCTTCCACCGCTTCGGTACCGCTGTTGGAGAGGAACACCCGCTTGCGGCTGGAGCCCGGTGCCAGCTGCGCCAGTCGCTCCGCCAGCCGGGCGAAGCCCTCGAAGTAGAAATCGGTGGCGCAGATGTGCAGGAACTTCGCGGCCTGGGCCTGGATCGCCGCCACCACCTCGGGGTGATTGTACCCGGTGGCGGACACCGCGATGCCGGCCATGTAGTCGATGTAGCGGTTGCCGTCGACATCCTCGAGCATGGCGCCCTCGCCCCCGCCGATCACCAGCGGGTACTCCTTGATATAGGATGGCGAGGTCCAGGCGGCGTCGCGATCGATGATCGCCCGGGCCCGGGGTCCGGGGGGGGCGGTCTGGATGCGGGGGTAGGTGGGCTTGGTCATGGCGGTACCAGATAAAGGCGGTACTGATGATTGTCGATTTTCGATTGATGATTGACGAGTGACGATTTTCAATTGATTCGAGGTGTGCAATCGTCAATCGTCAATCGTCAATGGTCAATCAGTGTCGCACTCACGCGTGCACCGCATGCGTCGGCCCGGGCCTCACCCCGGCGCTCTGGGTCCGCCACCAGCTCTGGCCCGCCTCCGGCAGGGTGTGGATCGGGTCGTAGTACTCGTACTTCTGGTGCAGCCGTGACGGGTCGCCCCACTCGATGCTGGTCAGGTAGTTCTTGGTCCAGTAGGAGATGCCCTTCTCCCGGTCGTACTCGGCCAGCTGATGCACCCAGCGCTTGCCGACGAACGGCACGTCGCACACGATCCGCGGGGTCGCGAATCCGGGGAGATAGCCCATGATGTCGTGCTGCAGCTGCTGAGCCTCCCACACTGCCACCCGCCAGTGCTCCGAGTTGGGGATCATGTCGCACATGTAGAAGTAGTACGGCAGGATCTTGGCATGATCCAGCAGCATGAAGCACAGATCGAGCAGGTCCTCGGTGGTCGCGTTGACGCCGCGCAGCAGGACGCCCTGGTTGCGGACGTCGCGAAAGCCGATCTCCAGCAGCTTCTTGGTGGCCTTGCCGACCAGCGGGGTCACCTGCTGGGCCGCGTTGGCATGGGTGTGGAGGGCCAGGTCGACCCCACGGTCGAACGCCTTCTTCGCCAGCCGCTCCAGCCCCGCGATCACCTGGTCCTGGAGGAAGTGCTGCGGCAGCCCGATCAGTCCCTTGGAGGCCAGCCGGATGTCCCGGATGTTGGGAATGTCGAGCAGCGCGCTGACGAACGGCTCCAGCTGGGTGATGTGCAGGTTGGCGATGTCGCCGCCGGAGACCACCACGTCGCGGACGCTGGGCGTCTTGCGGAGATAGTCCAGGATCTGCTGGTGCCGGTCCTTCTGCGGGGTCACGAACTTCAGTTTCTCGACCTGGGGCACGTCGTTGCCGACCAGATCCATCCGGGTGCAGTGGCCGCAGTACTGGGGGCAGGTCGACAGCAGCTCCGCCAGGACCTTGGTGGGATAGCGGTGGGTCAGCCCCTCCACCACCCACATGTCCTGCTCGTGCAGGCTGTCCCGCGACGCCCGCGGGTGGTTGGCCCACTCGGTCAGCCGGTCGGCAAAGGCCGGGGCCATGTAGCGGCGCACCGGATCCTGCCACAGATTCGCCACGTCCATGGTGTTCACCATGTGGGGCGGCAGCAGCATCGACATGGTCGCCCGCTGCTCGTGGTCTCGACCGATGCTCTCGGCCAGGTCGTCGGGCAGCAGATCGCCGAGGGCGGCCTTGAACTCCTTGAGGTTCTTGATGGTCTTGCGCCGCTGCCAGGTGGCGCTCTCCCAGTCCTCTCGGGATACACCCCGAAAACCCGGGATGCGGTTCCAGTCCGGCTCCACGAACTCGAGTCGCGGGGGATACGGAATGGGCTGGCCGGCCCGGGAGGGTCGCTTCGCCGCAGGGGTCTGGCTCATGGGAACCTCGCTGCAAGCCACCATGGTGTGGCTAGTTTCAATGCATTGTGACCATTGACTTTGCCAACATAATATATAATATATTCTTGCGCAAGGCCGGATGCTGCTGATAACAGGAGCCGGCGGTCACACCAGCCGGAACCCGAGCCAGCAGCGTTCGACTCCATCACCAGGGAACCTGATGCAACTCGACATCCTGCTCCACCGATTGCCTCCCCGCCGCAAGCTCGCCACCCATGAGATGGTGGCCGAAGTGCTGCGGGAGGCGATCACGACCGGTCACCTTCGGGCCAGCGAGCCGCTCCCCCAGGACGAGATCGCCAGCCAGCTCAAGGTGAGCCACATCCCGGTGCGTGAAGCCCTGCGGCAGCTCCAATCCGAGGGGCTGGTCACATATCAGCCCAATCGCGGCGCCACGGTCAGTGCCCTCAACGCCGGGGAGATCCGCGAGATCTACGAGATCCGGGCGATCCTGGAGACGGCGGCCATCCGGGACGCTACCGCGAGGCTCACCGAGGCCGAGCTGGACCAGGCGGCGCTGATCCTGGACACCGCGGAACGGGCCACCGATGGCG
>CALMOP010000341.1 GCA_937871775.1 uncultured Gemmatimonadota bacterium
CTCGTCCCCCCGCCCCACGGATGCATCCGGTTTCCCTGCACCGAGACCAATTGAACCTCGTCCCCCCGCCCCACGGATGCATCCGGTTTCCCTGCACCGAGACCAATTGAAACTCGTCCCCCCGCCCCACGAAGTGGGGAGGGGGACAGGGGGAGGGGAGCGGAGCCTGGGCCGCCGTCGGGGAATGAAGACCGGCCGAATACCCTGTGGCAGGCACCCCTGTCCACGACTGGCTCCCGACCCCGGCCAGCCCTATTATTGAACCCTCCGTCCCGACGTTCCCCCGTGCCCCCGGTGCCGTGTCTGAGCTTCTCGAACGCCTGAACGCGACCCTCGGCGAGCGATACCAGATCGAGCGTGAGCTGGGGCGCGGCGGCATGGCCACCGTGTTCCTGGCCACCGACGTGAAGCACGATCGCCAGGTCGCGATCAAGGTGCTCCATGCCGAGCTGGCCTCCGCCCTGGGCCCGGAACGCTTCGACCGGGAAATCCGCTTCGCCGCCAAGCTGCAGCATCCCAACATCCTGGGCCTGTTCGATTCGGGGCAGGTCGAGGGGTTGCTCTACTATGTCATGCCGTTCGTCCAGGGAGAGTCGCTGCGGGACCGGCTGAATCGGGAGCAGCAGCTTCCGATCGATGCCGCCCTCCGCATCGCCCATGAAGTGGCCGACGCCCTGGGCTACGCCCACATGCTGGGCATCATCCACCGGGACATCAAGCCGGAGAACATCATGCTCTCCGGCGGCCACGCCCTGGTCGCGGATTTCGGGATCGCCCGGGCAGTGACCGAGGCGGGCAACACCGAGAAGCTGACCCAGACCGGGGTGGCCATCGGGACTCCCCTCTACATGAGCCCGGAGCAGGCGGCCGGCGATCCGGTCAACGCCACCGGCGACCTCTACAGCCTGGGCTGCGTGTTGTACGAGATGCTCGCGGGTCACCCGCCTTTCACCGGCACCAACTCCCGCCAGATCATGGCCCGGCACGCGGTGGAGCAGGTTCCCAGCCTGCAGCTGGTCCGGGACACGGTGCCGGACGAGGTCGAGGACGCGATACTCGCGGCGCTGAGCAAGGTGCCGGCCGACCGGCCCCAGACCGCCGCGGCGTTCGCCGAAATGCTGGGAGCGGCGCCCACCATCTCGGGGCCGCGCAGCTCGGTGGCCCGGGCCCGCATGTCGCGGCAGGTGACCCGCTCTCACGCCACCCCCGCCGGGGCGGTCACCCTGACGGTGCAGCGCCGGTCGCTGGTCGGCGCGGCCGTGGCAGGCGTGGCACTGCTGCTCGGGGCCGGGGGACTGGCCTGGTATCTCACCCGCGGACCGTCCGGGGCCGGGGTGCCCGGAGGCCCTGACAAGCACAGTGTTGCGGTGCTGTACTTCGAGGACCAGAGCCCCAAACACGAGCTGAGTTACCTGGCCGACGGCCTCACCGAGGAACTCATCGCCACCCTGCGGGGGGTGCAGGGGCTGACGGTCGTCTCCAAGGGCGGCGTGGCGCCGTTCCGGGAGGCCCGGGTCACCCGGGACAGCATCGCCCGGGCGCTCCAGGTCGGCACCCTGGTCAGCGGCAGCGTCGAGCCCGAGCTCGACAGCATCCGGGTCACCGTCCGGCTGTTCAATGACGCCGCCACCGAGATCGCCAAGACCACGTTCCTGAAGTCGGCGAAGGACGTCGCCGGCCTGACCCAGAGCGTCGGCGACGAGGCTGCCCGCCAGATCCAGAAGTGGATCGGCCAGGAGGTCCAGCTGGTGCGCACCCGCGCCGCCACCCGGAGTACCGATGCCTGGGTGCTCTATCAGCGGGCCGTGCAGGCCCGCGACCGGGGCGACTCGCTGGCCGAAGCCGGCAACGACGCCGGATTCACCGGCGCGTACCGCGCGGCGGATTCCCTGGCGACCGCCGCCGCCACCCTCGATGCCCGGTGGGCCGCCCCGCTCCTGCTGCGCGGGCGGCTGGCCTACTGGCGTTCCCGCCGCGCGCCCGATGACCCCGGGCTGGCCAACCGGATGGTCGACTCAGGCCTGGTCCAGGCCGAGCGGGCCCTGGCGCTGGACCAGAACGACCCGGATGCGCTGGCGCTGAGGGGTGATCTCAAGTACTGGCGGGTGCTGTACCCGCTGGAGCCGGACACGGTCCGGCGCAAGGCGCTGCTGCTCGGGGCCCAGGCCGACCTGGAAGCCGCGATCAAGATCGATCCCGGTAACGCGGCGGCTCACGCGATGCTCTCCCACCTGTACTACAACGTCTCGGGCAAGAGCGTGGTCGACGTGGTAGTCGAGGCCCGCCAGGCGCTCGCCAGCGACGCCTACCTGAGCAACGCCGACGTGGTCATCAATCGGCTGGCGCTGGGCTATTACGACCTGGGCCAGTTCCCCGACGCGGACCACTGGTGCCGGGAGGGGCAGCGGCGCTTCCCCGAGGCTCCGGACTTCGTGGATTGCCAGCTGCTGCTGATGAACTCCAAGTTCGTCGAACCCCAACCCGACCTGGCCTGGAAGCTGGCGGACTCGGTGGCGCGCCTGACCAGGGACCCGCGGGATCGGCGCTACGCCGAACTGAGCGGGCGGGTGCTGGTGGCGGGAGTGCTGGCGCGGGCGGGGTTGCGGGACAGCGCCCGGGCGGTACTCCGCAGTACCCGGGACGATCCCGAGATCGACCAGAGTCACGACCTCGCCAACATCGCCGGATTTGTGTGGATGTTGGTGGGCGACACCACCGAGGCGCTGAATCAGCTCAAGGCCTATCTGCTAGCCGATCCCGGCCGGGTCGCCGGTTTTCGTGATGACCCGACCTGGTGGTACCAGGGCCTGTCGCGAGATCCGCGGTACCAGGCCATGGTGGGAACACGTTGACCCTGCTTCGCGGGCGCCACAGCTACTCGGTCAGGTGTGGCAACGGTTCCCTCCCCCGCGCCCGACACGGCAGGACAACCGGCTGAGATCGCAATAACTTGGACCATTAATCGGTGGATCCCCTTGTCGGTATGGGACTTGCATCAGCTACCCCCGCTTCCCCGTTTGCCCGCCCGGGAGCCCAGCACACGCTCCCTCAGGCGGTCCCTCTCGAACCCGACGTTTCAGGGCCACGATAACCCGACCCTAAGGACATTCCCCATGCGCCGCCTGCTCGCGTTGGTCGCCCTATCCATGTTCGTGACCACGGCCTGTACCGACTCGGCCCCCACGCCGACCGACCCGGGAGGCATGAGCGCCAGCATTGTGACTGTCCCCGGATGCCCGACGCCGACTGAGATTCGGCAGCAGATCACCGGGTTGTTTCCGCTGGGACAGGGCCTCATCCTGGCACAGGCGACCTTCGACGCCATCGTTATCAAGGTGGCCCTCTCCAAGACCGCGGAGGCCCAGAAGCTCGCGGCCAAGCTCATCCAGTTCACCAACAATCAGTTCAGCGCGGGCAAGCTCAGGCCCACAGCTACCGCGGCCAAGGTCGCGACCCTGAACAGCGCCCTGGCCTGTTTCGTGGGGCTCACCCCGGCAAACGCCACGGACGTTACGGTAGGAATAGTAGATCCGAACCAGACCGCCCCTACTACCACCGTGGTAGCCCCGAGCCTGCAGGCGGGCATCCAGATCAAGAAGACCGACGTCAACGAGCCGACGGTGGTCACGGTGTTCTTTGTAGCTGAGACCTTGCTGACCGACCTCAGGAAGTACCCGAAGAACTATCAATTCAGCAGCAGCGCCGCGGAGTTCAACACGCCGGTGCTGGTCGGACTGTGTCCCGACGCGCCGCCGGACCCCATCAGCAAGCTCCGGGTGGCCCACAACGTGCCCGACCCGAACCCCACCGGCATCGAGATCCTGCCGAGCGCCGACCCCGGCCCGCTCGGCCTGTGCCCGTCTGCCAGTCTGATGAAGTCCTGGAGCCGGGATTTCGCGCTCAGTGGGCTCGAGCGGTTCGCCGAGTGGTTCGCGCCGGCACCGCTGTCCGCTACAGCGGCCGCCGTGGTCGGGGGAACCGGGATCGGCGGCACTACCAAGAAGCTGAGCGTGTTCGGTGCGGTGGATCCGACCGCGGTGGAGTTCCAGTCTGATGGCTGGTTCTTCAAGCAGATCAGCAATCTCGACCCCGTGCCTGGCGAGTGGACTACGATCGCCCCGACGGTGGAGAATGGCTGGACGCCCGGCGCCGCCCCATTCGGAAGCGCGGACGTCAGCGAATGCGGATTACCAACGCCGGCGACGGCGTGGAGCGTCGGCACCACGATCCTGCTGCGTCGTGACGTGTTCGTCCCCTTGGGCACCAGTTCGATGACGATCGATGTCTTGATCGACAATGACGTGCATGCCTTTGTCAACGGCTGGGATATCAGCGGCGGCAACCTGATCAATGAAGGTTGCGCCAACCAGCACCCTCTCACTTTTACGGCCTACCCAGGCGTCGAGAGCCCACTGCGTCCCGGTGAAGTGAACAAGATATTCATCCGAGGCACGGATCGCGGTGTCCAGTCATACCTCGACGCCAAGATCACGTTCCAGACACCGTCACCGTAACCATCTGCCTCACATACCTTACACCAGGGAAGGGCGGCCCAATCGGGCCGCCCTTCGCCTTTTCGCGCGGGCAGATCCGAATACCAGACCGCCCACCCCTTCCCCAGGGAGTCGCCGTCGGGAAGTGCCACCCCAGCGCCCCCACGATCTCACCAGGCTGAGACCATCTCTGGGGGTGCTCTGCACAGGTGGGTTCGTCTCCGATTCGGTCATTGCGAGGCCCCGAAGGGGCCGAAGCAATCCCCTTA
>CALMOP010000342.1 GCA_937871775.1 uncultured Gemmatimonadota bacterium
GAGCTGCGGCAAGTTGGCTATTGGTAGAAGCCGATACCCAAGGTGACCATCTCGGTCCCCACCTTGTGGGTCCCTCCACCACGGTTTCCCACGAAGCAGTGTCGCCAAGCCAGGGTGAAGCTCCACCCCCTTCCACTGGGGTTGACCCGGATGTTGCGACTGGCGTACAGGCCGGGGGCGATCAGTGTCGGGTTCAGGTTGACCCCTTCGACAAGCCCGAATCCGACCCGGAGGAGTCCGCCGATTTCGGTGTTGGACTCACCGCGGGGGCGGCCGCCGAAGAACCGTACCCGCGGCTCGGTGAAGAACCAGAGCGCGCCCTTGGACTTCGGCCGACTGTCCCACCCGAGTCCGAACGCACATCCGCTCAGGGCCTTGAATCCTCCCGGCCCCTGCCGGGCCGAGAAACAGCCCTCAAGGTGTACTCCGCCTTGCTCGGAATCGGTGAGACCCCCTGGGCTGGTGTTGAGCCCGTATCCCGTATGCCCTCCCACCGTGACCTCCCCGCCGATCTCCCAGCCCGGCGTGGATAGTACCTGCTGCCGGCGGCGCGAGGCCGCGATGTCGAGGTAGAGTCGGAGCGAAACGACCGGGCCGCCATCGATCAGGCGAATCTCGTACGTGGCGTCGGCTCTTGGATACACGGAGAGTACGACCTGGCCGCTAGCGCCGGGAGCATCGGACTCCTCCCGGGCCAAGAACACCGGTGGGCCGCCCTTGACCGGATAGATCTCGATCAAGGCGTTGCCGGTACTGAGCACGGCCCGGTAGACCTGGCCCTCGAGCAGGAACACCCTCGCAAACTCCCCCGCGCTCGTAAAGTCATGATCCAGCAACAAGATATCGGTGCTGTCCCTGGGAGAGGCATTGACGCCTGAGGCACTGTCCTGCTGGGCGGCTGAGATGGTCGTGCACCAGATGGCAAAGGCAATCAGCGGCAGCGATGCGCGCATCGGGTATCCTCAGGGAGGCTGGACAAGCCTCCGATGACCTGCATCACGTCAACTCCTTGAACAAGCGGTGAACCACCCCGCCACCTCCCCCTCCCCTCCTTTGCTATTCCCAGTGTGCAGCTCGGCCCCACCATCGGGTATTCCAGCCCAAGCCCGCCGGGTCCATTTCCGAACATCGGCGCCTGCTACCCTAGGCCTGCGCAGGCACCTCGAACCGCCCGGACTCCAGCGAGCGGTAGGCCGCCTCGATGATCGCCAGGTCGCGACGGGCCAGCGCCAGCGACATGGCGGGTGCCTGGTGACGGGTCACACAGTCCACGAAGTGCGCCAGCATGGCCCGGTGCCCCATCAGGTCACGCACCCCGGGGAAGCGTATCCGGGTCCGCTTCCCGGCCAGCACCAGCATCAGCCCGTTGGTCTCGAACACGATGTTCCCGTCGGTGCCGTAGAGCTTTGAGAGTTGTACACCCTTCAGCCGGTTCTTCAGATACCAGGAGTGGAGCAGCTTGCCGACCGCTCCGTCGACGAACTTGACCACGACCTCGAGGGTGTCTTCGAACGGGGCCGCGGCCGGATACGGCACGCTGGGCCGCACGGCGAGCACCGCACGCACCTCGCTGCCGGCGAGGCTGATCAGGTAGTTGATCCAGTGTACCCCGCCCTCCAGCAGCGCGCCGCCGCCCATCATCGCCGCGTCGGCACGCCAGCCCCTGGTGCTGGACCGGTTGGTCCGGTTCAGCTCCAGGAGCACCGGTCGACCGACGTCGCCGCTCGCGACCAGCTCGCGGAACACCCGGACCATCGGCTTGAAGAAGTAGTTTTCCGCCACCATCGCGATCACGCCGGCCGCGTTCACCGCCTCGATCATCGCGTCCAGCTCGGCGAGGTTGCGGGTGACCGGCTTCTCGATCAGCAGGTGCTTCCCGTGCGATGCGGCCAGCCTCGCGTTCGCCAGGTGCAGGGCGTGAGGGGTGCAATCGATGACGGCGTCCACCAGCGGCGACACGCACCCTTCCTCGTAGCCGGCGAACCCGCCCACCCCGCCGAACTCGCGACCGAACGCCTCGGCGCGCTCCCGCTCCCGGCTGGCAAACCGCAGCTCCACTCCGCCCAGTGCGCGCAGGGTGCGGGCGTGGCGGCGGGCCATCGCCCCGCAGCCCAGCAGACACAGGCGGAGACCGCTCACCGCAGCGCCGACTGGGCGGCGGCCGGAGCCCGGGCGCCGGCGAGCCTGGCGCCCACCCGCAGCGCGTTGGCGGCGATGGTGAGGCTCGGATTCACCGCGCCGGAGGTTGGCATGAAGGACCCGTCCACCACCGACAGGTTCGGGACGCCGAACACCTGGCACCAGGGGTCGAGCACCGCCTGGTCCGGATCCACCCCCATGCGACACGAGCCCACCGCATGCGAGAAGGTGGGAATCGGTTTGGGCAGCCGCAGCCACGCACCCGCCTGGCGCAGCACCTGCGAGGCCTCGCGGTACAAGGCTCTTCGGGCGCGGCGATCCCGCGCGCTGTAGCGATGGAACACCTGCGCTACT
Organism: uncultured Gemmatimonadota bacterium; assembly: GCA_937871775.1. Classification (GTDB taxonomy): domain Bacteria; phylum Gemmatimonadota; class Gemmatimonadetes; order Gemmatimonadales; family GWC2-71-9; genus JADJOM01. The sequence continues at coordinate 2,494 of CALMOP010000342.1, forward strand.
TCGAGGCCATAAGGATCGCGGAGCCTGGGGTGCAGGGTCACGCGGTTGTCCGGGTTCGGCTCATCGTGTGCGATGCACAGCGCGAAGAGTTGGCGCCCCAGCGTTGCGGCGCCGATCAGCCCGATCGGGAACGGCGCCTGGCTCCTGACGTACTCGGCGGGGGGCACCTGGAGCGCCTGGATCATCCCCCACCAGTCGCCCCCGGCCTGCGGCCGGGTGCCGGCGGGTCCGAAGTAGAAGTCGGTGATGGCCACCTGCTTGTGGAAGCGCTGCTCGGGATTGGTGCGCCGGCCGGTCATTCCGATGACCACGCCGGAGCAGTGCCGCATCAGGTGGCGCCCGATCAGCCGGCCATTGTGCTTGAGCGCCCCCAGCCCGGAACGCAGCAGCAGCGCCGGCGAAGCGATGGCGCCGGCACTGACCACATAGGCGTCGGCTCGCACGGTGAAGCGGGCGTGCGTGTCCGCGTCCACGCAGGCGACGCCGGTGACCCGGCCGCCCTCAACCAGCAGCCGCTCCGCGATGGTGCGGGGCCGCACCACCACGCCGAGCCGCATCGCATCAGGCAACACGGTCACGGCGAGGTCGTTCTTTGCGCCGATCTTGCAGGGGAACAGATCGCAGGTGAGGCACTGGATGCACCGGGCCCGGCCGCCGTGCCCGCCGAAGTTGATGGCGAGCGGGATGGGAAACGGGTGCAGGCCGCAGGCCGTCGCCGCGTCGGCCAGGGAACGCGCCGGTGCGCTGTACGGCGGGGCCGGATGGGGATAGTCTCCGCCTCGGGGCGGTTCGCCGGGATCCTGGCCCGCCACGCCCGCCACGCCGAGCAGGCGCTCGGCTTCGCCGTAGAACGGCTCCAGATCGGCGTAGCGGATCGGCCAGTCGACGAACGCGGGCTCGCGCCGCCCGGGCTTCGACAGCAGGCTGCCCATCGTGAAGTCCGCCTCGCGCAGCCGCAGCGACGCCGCGCCGTACACCACGGAGTTGCCCCCCACCAGCTCATCAGGGTAGGCCCGCCCGCCACCGGGCACCGCCACCGGCGTGGCACTGCGGTACTTGCGGTCCACCAGGATGGCACGGGTGTCCCAGGCGCTGTCGTCACGCCCCACCCAACGGCCGCGCTCCAGCAGCAGCACCCGCTGGCCAGCGCGCGCCAGCTGGAGAGCCACCATGCTGCCGCCAAAGCCACTGCCGATCAGCACGGCATCCCAGGGCTCCCCGTCGAGATTCGCCGGTGAGGCCGCGGGACCCCGCGGTCCGGCTTCAGCCATGGATCTTCCACAGCCGGAACAGGAGGAAGGCGGTCACGCCGCCCTCGAGCAGCCACGGCAGCGGCTGGGCGTAATAACCCCGGAACATCTCCCAACCCCAGGAGCCGGTGTCCTTGAACAGGGCGAGCGTGTACTTCTTTTTGGAGAATGGCCACAGCAGCGGCAAGCCCACCGTGCTGCCGATGTCGGCCGCGTAGTGCGCCAGGATCGCGATCAGCCCGAACAGGGCGTAATGGGTCGAGAACGGCGCGATCAATGCCGCGACGACGACGGCGAACAGGATGCTGTGGGTCACGGTGCAGTGGAACCCCGGCTTGGCGAGCCCGGCCCGCTCCACCAGGCTGTCGGCGTTGGGCAGCCAGTGCATCGCAATGCAGAAGGCCGCCATCCTCGGGTTCCAGTCGTAGGTCGCGATCGCGAGGGCCAGGGGCAGGTGTCCGGCTTGCATGCAGGTTCTCCTCCGAGAAGCAGGTTACCCCACCGCGCGGGCGGCCCGTGACGCCGCCAGCTGGTGCCACGCGATGAGAATGGCGAGGATCGCGGTGGACCCGAGACCCACCCCGAGAATCAGGTCGCCGCTGAACGGCAGTATGGTGCCGATGCTGGCGTAGAACCACAGGCGGGGGACCCGGCCCAGCGCCGTGGCGGCGAGGTATCGGCCCAGCGGGTAGTTGGCGAGCGGGGCCGCGATGCGCACGATCCAGAACGGGATCGGCGTGAGGGCACAGACGAAGGTCGTGAGAAATGGCTGCACGTCGAACCAGGCGATCGTCCGGCGCACCAGGCGTGACTCGCGGGCCCTGGTCATCATCGCCGAGCGCATCGCGGCCCCATACAGGTGGTAGTTCACCACCTCCACCAGCAGCTGGCCGCACACCCCCACCAGGGCCACCAGCA